>JAMOZU010000087.1 GCA_023667745.1 Ruminococcus sp. | reverse complement strand
TCAATGTCCGTCCGAATAACGCTGCGGATATCCCTTGCACCGTACTTCTTCCCGTAAGACTTTTCCGCAAGAGTTTCCTGTACGTCCTTGTCATAGTCAAGGGATATCCCCTTTTCCCGCAAGGGTTCTTTCATCTCTTCAAGCATAAGCCCCGCAATGGCGGCATAGCTTTCCTTTGACAGCGGGTCGAATACCACTATCTCGTCTATCCTGCTGATAAATTCCGGGCGCAGAAAATCCGTCAGAGCTTTCATTGCCTTTTCTTTTGAAATGTCCCCCTCTGTCTTGTTGAAACCGAGTCCCGTGGTCTTGTCGGACGAACCCGCATTTGAGGTCATACATATTACCGTGTTCTCGAAATTCACCGAACGCCCCTGTGCGTCATTCACCCTGCCCTCGTCCAGAATTTGCAGCAGCAGATTCATAATGTCCGGGTGAGCCTTTTCTATCTCGTCAAAGAGTATCACCGAATAGGGGTGACGGCGTACCTTTTCCGTAAGCTGCCCCGCCTCATCGTAACCCACGTAACCCGGAGGAGAACCTATAAGCCTCGACACGGCGTGCTTTTCCATATACTCTGTCATATCAAGGCGGATAAGCGTGTCCGTGCCGCTGAAAAGCTCATCGTTTATCACCTTTACAAGCTCCGTCTTTCCCACCCCCGTGGGACCTACAAATATAAACGAAGCGGGTCTCCTGCGTTTGGAAAGCTGTACTCTCGTGCGGCGTATGGCTTTGGCTACCTCTTCCACCGCCTTGTCCTGCCCGATGATACGCTTTTTCATCACGTCCTCTATGCGGGCAAGTTTGCCGAACTCGCTTTCCTCTATCTTATTGGCGGGAATGCCGGTCCACAGTTCTATTACCTTGGCAATGTCTCCCTCATTCACATATATTTCCGCACAGTTTTTCTCTGCTGTCTCCAGCTCTTCTCTGCTCCGCAGAAGCAGCGACTTTTTCTCCGCAAGCCTTTCAAAATCGGGAGCGGAAGCGTCCTCTATCTCCTTTATTTCCCCCTCCAGACCGTCTATTTCCTTTTTCTTTGTCAGCTTTCCCTCCAGTTCCTTGCTGTGGATACTTCTGTAAGCGCATGCCTCGTCAAGCAGGTCTATGGCTTTGTCGGGAAGATAGCGTTCATTGATATACCTCTCGGAAAGAGATGCGCAAAGCCCTATCATCTCATCGCTTATCTTCACCATATGGTGATCCTCGTAATAGCCTTTTATCCCCTTGAGGACTTCCACCGTATCCTCGACCGTAGGCTCATTTACCGTAACAGGCTGAAAACGCCTTTCCAGTGCGCTGTCCTTTTCGATGTATTTCCTGTACTCCTTAAAAGTGGTAGCCCCCACCACCTGTACCTCGCCTCGGCTGAGGGCTGGCTTAAGTATATTTGCCGCATTCATGGATGACCCCTCGCTGTCCCCCGCTCCCACCATGTTGTGAATCTCGTCGATGAACAGAATAATGTTCCCCTCCCGCTTTACCTCTTCGATAAGCCCTTTCATGCGGCTCTCAAACTGCCCTCTGAACTGCGTTCCCGCCACAAGGGCGGTAAAGTCCAGCAGGAAAACTTCCTTTGTGCTTAGCTGAAAAGGCACGTCTCCCGAAACTATCCTCTGTGCAAGACCCTCTGCAATGGCAGTCTTTCCGACGCCCGGCTCGCCTATAAGGCAGGGATTGTTTTTCTGACGGCGGCAGAGTATCAGCACGGCTCTTGCTATCTCTTTGTCCCGCCCCACTATCCTGTCCAGCTTGCCGTCTTTGGCTCTTGCCGTAAGGTCAGTGCAGAAAGAGGACAGGAACTTTCGCTTGCCCTTGGCTTTCTCCTTCTCTTCACCTGCACGTATTCTTTCTCTGCGCTCAAATGCGGAGCTTTCCCGTCTGCCGCTGTCCTCCTCGTTTTTGGGGGACTGCTCGCTTCCTTTGGACGAGCCTGTGAATACGCCCCAGATATTGTTGAATATCTGCGGAATGGAATTAGTTCCGCCGGGCTTGAACATATCCATATCGAAGCTGTCCGCAATGCCTGTCATGGCATCAGCCACATCTTCAATATTATCGTCATTTATGCCCATCTGCTCCATATATTCCCTTATCTGAGGAACGTCAATTTCCTTGGCGCACACCAGGCACAGAGAGTCTCTTTTGCTGAGTCCCCCCTGCATCGAATTTATAAAAACCACAGCCTCGCGCTTTTTACATCTGCTGCACAGCATTGTCTTATCCATCCTTTCCGCCCGCCGTCATTCGGGCAACCGTTATAAGAGAAATATATTACGTAAAATACCGATCTTGTCATTATTTTGAAAATACGGTAAACATTTCCGGTTTCCTTTGCCAAACTCCGCAGCGATGCTTACGCAGACAGAGGAAGACCCGCCGAGACAAGCCCGTATATTTTCCCGAAAATAAGCGAACCGCCGATTATCTCCTCGTTCATATATGTCATACCCCCCGTCAGCTGCACCGCCAGTACCGTCACTACGCATATCACAGCCGTTACCGCCGCTCCCGCGGCCGCCCCCAGTACGCCTCCCAAAACGGAGTCACAGGCACGGACGGGACTTATGGCTCTTACCGTCAGTATCATTCTTACGGCTATCCGCAGAACAAACCCGCTTACCGCAAACCCCACGCTCCACAGAACCGCCCCTATAAGCCGTATGAACACCGGAGCCGCCGCCTGCCGCTCGATATATTCCGCCACGCCCTTTTTGCCGCCCTGCTCATCGTTTCCGAAAAGCTCGTACATAAAAGCGTCCGCAGCCTCACCGCTTGTTATCAGCCCTTTAAGTGTCTCTTCCCCGACGGTTATCCCCAGCGGCAGCCGAGCGTTTATTTCACGGGCAGCCTCCTTGCTGTAAAAATCAACCACACTTTCTATTTTATCACTAATTGTCGGATTAGTCAAGAGTGTTTCTTTATGATTATCGAAAAAACTGTAAATTTCCGGTGAAATTTCATCGAACAATTTTTCTCCTTCTTCAAATAGTCTGTCCGCAAAGTCCTTCACATCGGGGTCTCCCTTGAAATTGTCGTCTATGAATTTATCCGCCGCCGCCTCTGTTTCCGACTTGATTTTCTTGGCGGTCTCCTCCTTTGCATTCTGCACAGCCTCGTTGATATGCTCATATACCGTCTCACGGAAATATTTCTCGTATATCCCGCTGCATACCGTATATGATGAGACAGCCGACGCAATGATATACGACAGCGCAATGCAGACCACACCCAACGCCGTTCGCAGCGCACCCCTTTTATACCCCCGCCGTATACATATGAGAAATATCAGCAGTACGGCAAGGTCGTAAACAAGAGAAACCAAAATATCACCTACCGAAAACAAAAATTGCTTATTTAAGTTTTTCCACGCCGCAAGCGGAAAAAAAACGCCTAACGATCAGCCTTTCACAAGAAATTACATTTACAGCCGTCAGCTGTTATAGTCGATCCTGTTGATACTGTCGTAACCCAAAAGATAGATATATTTATCGTTTTTGCAGAAGTTGTCGTATTCGTCCTCCAATGTTACCTCCCCTGTCCGCAGACCGTCGGCGGAGTAAACATCTATCCTGTTCCCGCTTAAAATATATGCGCTGCTGCCGTCGGTAAATACCTTTTGGGCATTTTCCTCCGCCCTCACGGCAACAGGCAGGGAACAGTCCGAGCCGGTAAAAGTTATAAGCTCCGTCCGCCGTATATCGGCATTTTCCGTAAGAAGTGCGGTTATTTTGTCGGTGCGGTCATAGTAGATAAGCGGGTCTTCGTAAATATACCGTGACTTTATGTTCCCGGTTGGGTCGAAACATGCTGTCATGGTGTCCCCAATCATAACGATCCCGCCGTCATCTGCAATATGAACGTCCATGGCAAGGGTCGGAACGGCGTCGCTGACCCATTCGGGTTCGGTGTCCTTAAAGTCAAAGCGTATCATCTCAGACATGAGCCTGCCGTTTTCCGCCTTTAAGGTGGTAACGATACAGCCGCTGCTGCCGCTTGTAAATGTGACGTTTATTATCCTGCTGTCATAGCTGTAATAGGTGAAAAACTGACTGCCGCTGCCGTCGTATACCCGAAGCTGCGCCAGAAACTTATCCGATTTAGTCACCACCGCCGCATAGTCCGACTTTGACAAAGTGGCAAGATATATAACGTCCTCGGCAGTGACCGAGTAAATGTTCTTATACTTGCTTTCAAGACGGAACTCCCTGCCGCCCTCGTCGTATATGAGAGCCTTGCCGCCGTTTACGCAAAGAATGGGATTGGCGAAGGTGTGCTGGGACTCGTTCATTATCTTCCCGTCCGCACTGTAAACATGAAACTTTGAATCGTCCAGCAAAGCAAGGCTGCCGTCCATATTCATCAGCTGATAGCCCATACCCCCCTCCACTTTTATGGGAAACCGCCCCTCCGCCAGAACAGCCGAATCCCTTTCGGCAATATTTTCGGGTATCTGCGTAACGGCGTTCCGAAGATACGGATACCACCTTTCCGACGTTGCCACCGCCACTATCACAACGCCCGTTATCAGCAGAGCCACAAACACTTTTATAAGCAGATTTTTCGTTTGCTTGGCTTTTCTCTTTTTCCTAAGCTCCGAAATATCCGTAACAGCCATTTTATCATCTCCCGTCAGGACAGTACTGTTTAGTTTTTTCCCCGCTGCAGGCAGGGAAAAACCGCCTCACACAAATATGAAAAAAGATCGTATTTCAAAATTCAATAGAAAACTTTATTTAAATACAGCCCGCAAGCCTTTGCGGTGACCCCCGCCCGCTCCCTGTCACGCCTTTCAATAATATCCGGAACGTCCTCGGGGGATATTTTACCCTCGTTTACATATATGAGCGTTCCCGCCATTATCCTTACCATGTTGTACAAAAAGCCGTCCCCGGAAACGGTAAAAGTGATTATGTCCCCCCGACGCTCGACATTGCTTTCGTAAACGGTACGCAGGGAATTTTCCTTTTTCCCCAAAGCTCCGCAGAATGCGGAAAAATCGTGCTTTCCCTTGAAATACGCCGCCGCCCTGTTCATAAGGTCAATATCCGTATTGTACGGGTAATGAAAGCACAGGTCGCTCATAAAAGGGCTTGGATTCGGGCGGTTGAGTATGCGGTAAACATATTCCTTGCCTTTGCAGCTGTAACGGGCGTGAAAATCCGCCGCCGCCTCTTCACAGCTTTTTATGCTTATGTCACAGGGCAGAAGACTGTTCATTCCCCTGACCATGTTTTCGCAGGGGACATTTGAGGACGTATTAAAGGAGATAACATACTCTGCTGCATGCACCCCGGAATCGGTACGGGAGCAGCCGTTTACCTTTATTTCCTCATTGCACACCCTTGACAGCCTGTCCTCGATCACCCCCTGCACCGATACCGCATTATTCTGCCTTTGGAATCCATGGTAATTCGTCCCCCTGTAGGAAAGGACAGCCTTTATGTTACGCAAATGATCACCACCGTATTTGTGTGGGCTTTTCCCCGACTTCGGCGGGAAAAAGCCTATTCCGCCGGACTTGTGCTTCCGAACCCGCCCTTGCGTTCTCCCTCTTCATTATCTCCCCTGCAAATTCCGCAAGGAAGAAATATGCCCTGTGCGAATGCGCTGCTCCCTTCAAGGGACATTTGCTTATTTTCAAGGCTCTCATTGGTCACTTTAATGAGAATATGCCCCTCATTATCCGCATAATAATAATCGCTGTCGATTATCCCCACGGTGTTGTCCAGCCGCAAACGGTACTTGAAACCCAGACCGCTGCGAGGACAGCAAAAAAGAAACCATTCCGGGGGCATTTTTGCCCTTATACCCGTAGGTATCACCGCCGTCTCTCCCGGAGACAGTTCAAGAGGCAGGGGGAGGAAAAAATCATATCCCGCCGCCCCCGCAGTCGCCCTTTTGGGAAGTTTTATTTTGCTGTAGACATTTTCTGGTATTTCACCGGGGAATTGTTTTCCGGAGAAATACTTCCCCATATCTTCAATGAACCGCCCCTCGGAAACCTTTTCAAATCCCGCTTCTATCCTCATGAATTATCTCCTTTAAAATTCTATCGTAATCCTCTCTGCTTGCCAGTCCCTCGGAAAACGCCGTTGCGCTGCCTGCGGCTATCCCCCGCAAAAGAGACTGACGCATGTCCCCCGTTTCAAGGAAACCTGCCAGGAAACCCGCCAGCATGGAATCTCCCGCTCCCACCGAGTTCACAGCTTTTCCCTTTGGAGCTTTTGCAAAATAAACTCTGCCGTCTTCCGCAGCTAAAGCCGCCCCCTGCTCCGCCATGGAAACTATGGCGTTCCTTGCTCCCATTTCCCGCAGGGCGCAGGCGCATTCTTTAGCGTGTTCGGGAGAGGTCACCTCAATGCCGCATATCTCCCCCGCCTCGGCGTGATTGGGCTTTACCGCGAAGGGTCGGTAGGGCAGCAGACCCGTCAGCAGTTCTCCGGAAGCGTCCGCAGCTATCATAACGCCGCTGTCATGAAGTCCTGCGCATATGTCCTTGTAAATATCCCCGGACACCGACCCGGGAACGCTCCCCGCCAGCACCAATATATCCCCCTCTTTAAGGCTCATAAGGCTGTCCGTCAGCTCTTTGACCTTTTTCGGCGGGATAACGGGACCTGCCGGGTTTATCTCCGTTTCGCAGCCGTCCTTTTCCTCATATAGCTTAACGCAAATTCTCGTCATTCCCTCGTCCAAATGAATGAACTTTGTATTTATCCCCCTTGCCTCTAGTCCCTTTTCCAGAGCCTCCCCGGTAAACCCCGCCGCAAAACCCAGAGCCGTACTTTCAACGCCCAAGGTTTTGAGCACCGTGGAAACATTTATCCCCTTTCCCCCGAAAGAAACCCTGTCAAAGACCGTCCTGTTGACCTGCCCTCTTTTTATTTCCCCTACCCGCAGAGCGTAGTCCACGGCGGGGTTGAATGTTACCGTATATATCATTATTGCATTTCCTTTACATATTTGATTGCCGCTTAGCAGCCAGAGGTTAGAATGTGAACGCTGTTCACACTGGAGGCTGGAATTTGGAGAATACCGTTTAACATAAAGTTTTGCAGCATATGCAGAACCCTATGGCAGAAAAAACTGATGACATTTTATCTTAATTGCAGGCAGAACAACAATACTCTTTTAACAAAAAGCATTTACAGCCGCTGTTAATTATTAAACTATTAATTATTAATTATTAACTATCTAAATTTCCCCTCCCGACTGGCGAATGATAAGCTCATGCCTTAGTATCACGTTTTCCGCCGTATGCCGCCCGGTGCGGAGATTTTCCACCAACCGCTTGATGACCGTCCGCCCCATTTCATAGCCTGGCTGTGCCACCGTGGTGATACCGGGTATGTACATTCTGCTCAAAGGTATATCGTCAAAACCGCATACCCAAAGCTCCCGCCCCGCTTTTACTCCCCTTTCCCCCGCCCGCCGTATGACCCCCGCCGCCAGCAGGTCGGACACGCAGAAAACAGCGTCAGGCGGCTCTTCCAGCGAATAGAAATAATCAAACGCCGCCAGCCCCTGTTCATAATCGTAATTCCCCCTGTATATGTATTCCTCCCGCACCGCCTCACCAAACTCTTCCAATGCTCTTCTGTAACCTTTTTCACGGTCAGCCGATGTAAGTGCGGTACTGCCGTCCGCCCCGGTGGTCACAAGGGCTATCCGCCGCCGGCCTTTACGGAGAAACGCACTTACAGCGTCGTACCCCGCCGCCTCATCGTTGATAACCACACTTAACACTTTCGCCCCCTCCACCCGCTCACAGCACAGCGCAACGCAGTATTTTTCCGCCAGTTCGCTGACAGCGGCGGCGTCCAGTTGAGTGCCTAAAATCACAGCGGCGTCCACGGTGCGGTTGTAGAGCATTTCCAAAAGCCGCATTTCCGTCCCCAGATGGCTGTAACTTGTGCAGATGAGAATGTCGTAATCCGGGTTCGCCTCGTCCTGCATTCCCTTGATGACCTCGCTGTAAAAACTATGCTCGGTGGAGGGGATTATGACAAGGATATTGTCCGTCTCCCGCTTTCGCAGGTTACGTCCCAGAAAATTGGGGCTGTAGCCCAGTTCTCTTATGGTATCGTTCACCGCAGCCGCTGTCTCTTCCGACACCGCCGCACTGTTATTGAGTACCCTTGAGACCGTTGCCACAGAGACTCCCGCCGCCCTTGCCACGTCCTTTATGGTAACGCTCATATCCGCCTCATTCCTTTCCCGCAATTTCCCGCACGGCTCAACGCTTCCGCATGTTTCTCCGCTTCACACTCAAACTTTCCCGCATTCCGCACAACCTTAGAATTGCTTTCACAAACCGTTTTTATAAGCAAGAAATACAGCTTTTGCCATTGGTGTTAATTTTATGTTTTGCTGTAAAATCCGGTCAACACCGATTAAATGCTTTTATCACTTAATATCATACTATCCCTTTTGTTGGCGGCTTGTCCCCGATGCAGACGAAAAAAGTCTCGGATCAGCACTCTCACGCTTTCGCTTCTCTCCCCGGACTTCTTATTATTATGCACATCGGCACGAACTATACGATCTTCTCGTTATCCTCCAGCGGACGGTTTTTCATAGCATCTTTAGCTTCACGCTTTTTCTCCCTTTCCGCAATACGTCCGGGAGAAAAAATATCCGCAAAAACAGCCAGTCCCAATGACATCGTTATAATGACCGCCGGATATATATGCCCCGTCAGCACTTCCATGGACTCTTTGGGGACTATGGAATTTGGCACTGCGCTAAGTCCTGCTATGGGATATATCCACAGCACCGTTGCGAAAATATTCAACATCAGCGAAAGAGCATTAAGGATAGGTTTCCTCGACAACGCCGCCCCCAGCGCACCGCCGAAAAGAAGCGTTGACAGCAGCAGACTGTAACCGTATTTGGCATAACTGCCGTACATCGTCATGGCAACGCCCCCCATGCCGTTGAGAAAAAGCCCGCATATGCAAAAGGAAACCACTCCCGCTCCAAGCATTATTTTCCGAAAAATCTCCAAACCGTCAGCCTCCCTTTTGCAAAATGCACCGCAAACTCAAATGAAACTCCGCCTTTCT
>JAMOZU010000086.1 GCA_023667745.1 Ruminococcus sp. | reverse complement strand
TCGCTTACCCGTCCGCCGAAAACAAAGCCCTTTTCCTTTACGCAGCCCGCAAGGGCGTCAAGAGAGACAGTCCCGCTGTAAAATGGGGCGCAAAGGGTAACGCCGTCGTCGGAAACGGGCATGGGCAAAATAAGTATATCTACCCTTTCGGGAATATTCAGTACATCGGCGGGTATCACGCCGCTGTCCGTCTCACAGGACAGCGCACTCCTGTCAAACCCTGCCGCATAAACCCTTTTTGTTTTTGAAAGCTCGGCGGCAAGAGCGGCAAACCGCATATCTCCGCCTGCTACCAGTACCGTATCGGTCGATCTGTAGGACATTTCGCATATTCCTTTCTTTGGGAAACTCTGCTCCGGGAAACATTCTCTCATACATTCCGTTGATATGAGTTTCCCGGAAAATCCGGTCATACGGCTTTCACCGTAAGATTTTGCCGTACCCTTTATTATGATATGCCGCAGGGGGTATTTTGCTACAGGATGCAGACAGCAGGGAATTTGCAATAAATTGAAATGTCCCCGAAAAATGTTTTAAAAAAAACAGTTGACAGGGGCGGGAAAATATGGTATAATGTTATACGTGGGGGTATGGCTTTACAGGCAGCCCTCAAAACCGATAAAATCAACAGAGAAAGGAATATGCTGTTATGGAAAAGATCAACTCCATTACCGTAAAACTCAGGGACGTGCTGATCTACTTCGGCGTTGCGCTGGGGCTTACATCGATCATTAAACTTATCGTCGGGGACAAAAAGGAGATAAACGTTATAGGTCACGCATCCGGGCTTACCGTTGCATGGCTTGTAAGCCGTTTCATTGTGGGTCTCCTCGAAGACAATGTCAGCGTTGACAGCGACTGGGTTGAATGGACAGACGATGACCTTGACGACATTGATGATGAGTAATGCCCTGTCCGTCAGAATATCCGGAACCGATATCCGATAAAGCCGCCGGGCAGGAATGTGCGGCGGCTTTATACAGATACATCATTGAATTGCGGGGATCGGTATTGGGTCTGTTTTAGGAAACATATCCGCCTTGCCTATAATATGTCAAGAATAATTCCGGAAATTTCACCGATACATTTACTTTAAGAAACGCCGGGTAAACGTTTTTTTAATATAAGCCTTTATATCGGGCGGTATGTAATTTACGCTAAGGGGAATTTTAAAATGAACAAGCTTCGGGCAAAAGTATGCACGGCTGTTTTCTTTGCGGCGGTCATTGCGGTAAGCGTAACGGCGATGTTGAGAAGAAACAGCGAAAGCACAGAAACCGCCAACACCGTGGAAAGCACCGATGAATACCCTACGGATACCGCCGTCGGAACGGACGGTGCGGAAACTATGCCCCCTTACGCCCATGATATTGACCCGGAGTTTATGTCGTATATATCAAGCATAAACGCCGCAAAGCCGGCAGAAATCCCCGGCGATACCGTCTCTGCCGAAACGGAAGATACGGCTGTCACAGAGGGGACAAGTCCCCCGAAAGTCTCCGAAACAGCCCCCGTTACCTCACGGACGGTAATAACAAGCCGTCAGCGTAAAGAATACGACAGCAACAGCGTTTACATAGACATGGAAAATATCCTGCAAAATCCCGAACTTCCCGTTGGCTGCGAGATAACCGCCCTAACCACCCTTCTGCGGTTTTACGGCTTCAATGCGGAAAAGACGGATATGGCAAGAAACTACCTGCCCACATCTTGGGGCAACGCCCGCTATGAAGACGGCAAGACCTATAAAGACAGTTTTTACGATTATTTTATCGGCGACCCCTTTTCCAAAGGCTACGGCTGCTTCTCCCCCGCCGTTGAGAAAGCGGCGAACAGCTATATTTCAAGCCACGGCGGCGGCGTTACGGTGAAAAACATCTCCGGCTGTCACCCGGATACGCTTTACGAATATCTCATTGCGGGAACGCCCGTTCTCTGCTGGGCGACAGACGGCATGATAGAGCCGGAATTTTACGAAACATGGTACGACAACGCCACGGGAGAGCAGCTGGACTGGTATCTCAACGAGCATTGCTTTGTGCTGGCGGGGTTTAATATTTCCGCAAACACCGTCACTCTCAACGACCCCATGAAAGGGATAATCGACTATAATATCGACAAATTCGAGATACGCTTCAAGCAGATGCACTCCCAGGCAATAGTACTTATCCCCGACAGCGGCGGTGTTTCGGTAACAGAGGCGGTAACAGCCGTTCCCGAAAGCGTTTCGGAATATGAAGAGACAACGGCGGGCTCCGAGGCGTTTACAGGTGAATACCCGCAGACCGAAAGCGAGACGGTCACATTTACCGAAACGATCTTCCAAACGGAGCCTGTCACGGAAATTATCTCCCCTTGGGACATTATTCCCGAAACCTCCTCCACCGCCTTTCCGGAAACGGTCGGCACGGAATACTCCGACATTTCGGAGCTTTACACCGAATGAAAAATTATGAAACGAGGTAAAAAAATGGGTCTGTTTGATTTTGTCAAAAAGAAAGAAAAGGATAAAGATAACGGGAAAAAAGGCGGCTTTGTGGGGTTCGTCCTGTTAAGCGATGAGAGTTTCGACCCCCAACAAGCGGCGAAGGACTTGGGAGAGAGCCTTGGCACGGAAGCTCCCGAAACGGAAAAGGACGGCATAATCGTGACCGACCATAAGGGCTGCATGGTGTCGCTGATGTTCCTGCCAAAGCCCGTACCGGGGGAAGAGGCGGAGCATTTTGCGGGCGGCAATTATATGTGGAAGGACGCCGTTGAAACGGCAAAAAAACACAAGGCGCAGATAATAGTTGCGGTCATGGGGGGCGAAAGTCCCATTGAATCGGGAAAGATATTCGTAAAAGCCGTCCTTGCGGCGTTAAAGCAGGAAAACGCCGTTGCCGTTTACACAGACGGAGCTGTTCACGAGCCGGGATTTTACCGCACGGCGGCAACCGCCATGGACAACGGTATGCTGCCTATCCTTAACTGGATATGGTTGGGGCTGTACAGGGACAAGAAAAGACAGGGGATATACACCTTCGGCATGAAAAATTTCGGCAAGGACGAAATGGAGATATACGCCGAAGGGGAAGCGGACCTTAACGAGATAAGGATATGCGCCGCAGATATGGTAAGCTATGTTCTGGAAAACGACGTTACCCTGAAACCGGGCGAGACCATAGGCATGACCGCCGAGCAGAAAATGCCCATCACCAAAAGCAAGGGCATTGCCCTTGACGGAGAGACGCTGAAAATAAAGTATATGCCCTGACCTCGGATATTTCCCCCTCTTGCAGCTGTAATTTAAAAGCAAGCAAATCAATATTCCCCAAAAATCGGAGGTAAAACAAAATGAGCGTTAATAAACTCATCTGCGACAACTGGGAGTTTTCCAAAAATCCCATAGGCACGGAATATGACAAAGCGGCGGACTGGCAGCCCGTGGATATTCCCCATGACTGGCTTATTTACAACGTAAACGACCTGTATGAGACCTCCACAGGCTGGTACAGGCGTGCGCTCAACGTTTCCAAAGGGGATGGAATGCGCTATGCTGTCCGCTTCGAAGGAGTTTACATGGACAGCCGTGTGTATGTAAACGGCAAACAGGCGGGGGAATGGAAATACGGCTATTCCACCTTTGAATTTGACATTACCGACCTGCTCCATGAGGGCGATAATCTGCTGACGGTACGGGCGGATCACCGTTCCCCCAATTCAAGGTGGTATTCGGGGGCGGGGATATACAGAAAGGTATGGCTGAAAGAATATCCCGAATGTCACCTGATAAGCGATGGGCTTTACATAAGCGGCGGCATGGACGGAAAAGTTACGGTAACAGCGGAAACCGAACGCCCGGAAAACGAAAGCGTAAACGGGCTTAGTCTGCGGGTGAGTATCCTTGAGGGCAAAAGGGAAGTTACCGCCTGCGAATGCCCCTGCTGTGCGGCGGACAAAAGCGCACTTCCTGACACGGTAACGAAAGATGGAAGGAAATACACTGTAAACACCTGTCACCTGCAAGTCCCCGAACCTGTTTTGTGGGATATTGACGCTCCTCATCTGTATAAGTGCAGGGCGGAGCTTTTAAGCGGCGGCGTTGTAATTGACAGCGATGAAAGTATGTTCGGACTGCGGAAGATAGAATTTACAACGGACAGGGGATTTTTCCTCAACAATAAACACATCAAGATACACGGCTGCTGTCAGCACCACGATTTGGGCGCACTGGGAGCGGCTGTGAATAAGCACGCTTTAAGACGGCAGCTCACTAAGCTCCGTGAAATGGGCGTAAACGCCATACGCACCAGTCACAATATGCCCTCGGTGGAGCTTATGGAACTGGCGGACGAAATGGGCTTCCTTATTCTCTCGGAAGGTTTCGATATGTGGGAACGCCCCAAGACCGAATTTGACTATGCAAGGTTTTTCCCGCAGTGGGCGGCAAAGGACGTTGCTTCATGGGTGCGCCGAGACAGAAATCACCCGAGCATCATCGGCTGGAGCATAGGCAACGAGATATACGACACCCACGCAAACGAGCGGGGGCAGGAGGTAACGAGCCTGCTTATGAGCCTTGTAAAGCTCCATGACCCAAGGGGCAACGGATATGTTACCATAGGCTCAAACTATATGCAGTGGGAGAACGGGCAAAAGTGCGCCGATATTCTTAAAGTAATAGGCTACAACTATGCCGAGCGGCTTTACGGGGAACACCACCAAAAGCACCCCGACTGGTTCATTTACGGCTCGGAGACCTCCTCCGTGGTACAGAGCAGAGGAATATACCATTTTCCCATGTCACAGGGAATACTGTCAGAGGACGACGAGCAGTGTTCTTCCCTCGGCAACAGCGCACCCGGCTGGGCGGCAAAAACCACCGAGGCGTGCATTATCCCCGACAGGGACGCAGAGTTCTGTGCGGGACAGTTTATCTGGACGGGCTTTGACTATATCGGCGAGCCTACCCCCTACAACACCAAAAACAGCTATTTCGGGCAGATAGACACGGCAGGCTTTTTCAAGGACAGCGCATATATTTTCAAGGCCGAATGGACGGATTACAGAAAATCCCCCTTTGTGCATATCTACCCCCACTGGGACTTTACCGAGGGGCAGAAAACAGATGTGCGTATCACTTCCAATGCTCCCCTTGTAAAGCTGTACAGAGACGGCAAGGAGACAGCCCGAAAGGAAATAGACCATCTTCACGGCATGGAGCTTACCCTTGATACAATCCTTGACTACTTCCCCGGCGAGCTTACGGCAATAGCCTTTGACGAGGCGGGAAATGAAATTGCCAAAGACAGCGTGCGCTCCTTCGGCGATACGGCTTCCCTGCGGCTTACCGCCGAAAACGATAACATACCCGCCGACGGCGAAAGCCTCATTTTCCTTGATATTGACGCTGTTGACAAGGCTGGGAACTTTACCGCCAACGCCAATAACCGTGTTACCGTAAACGTCGGCGGCGAGGGGCGGCTGATAGGGCTTGACAACGGCGATTCCACCGATTACGACCAGTACAAGGGTATCTCCCGCCGCCTTTTTTCGGGAAAACTTCTGGCAATAATAGCGGCAACGGACAAGGCGGGGGACATTAAAGTCACCGTCACCTCTCCGGGTCTGCCGGACAGCGAGATCACCCTTTCAAGCGTTCCCGCAAAGGTAAAAGAGGGCATCTCCTTTAACGAGCGTAACAAGCCCACTATAGCCGAATGCGGCAGCGATGACGAGATACCGGTAAGAAAGATCGAATTTTCGGCGGAAAGTTTTCTGTTCACTCCCGACAGAAAGGAAATAACCGTTAATGTAAAGGCTCTCCCCGAAAATTCAAGCTACAGGGACGATATAGAATACAGGATAACCACCGCTTTGGGCATTCCCACGAATTTGGGCGAGATAGTGAAAACCGAAAAGGGCAGCGTGACCGTCCGCTGCAAAGGAGACGGCGAATTTTACCTTCGTGCGCTTTGCAAAAACGGCACGAAAAAATACCATATCCTTTGCCCCTGCCCCTTGAAAGGCGAGGGACTGGGTGCGGCTTCCTTTGACCCTTACGAGCTTGTTACGGCAGGGCTGTACACCGTCCAGAGCGGCAATGTGGGCAACGGCATTGAGCGGGGTGCTTGCTTTGCGGGAGAAAACAGCTGGCTGGGCTTTGAAAATGTCGACTTCGGAACGATAGGCAGCAATAAGGTAACAGTGCCTATTTTCGCAAACTGCACCACTCCCGTGAGGATTCGTTTCTATGACGGCATTCCCGGCAAGGGCGGCGAGCTGATAGGCGACTTTGAATATTTCAAGAAACCCATTTGGCTTACCTATATCCCCGAAACATATACCCTTTCCAAGACCCTCAAAGGCGTTCACACCTTTGTAATGGAGTCCTCCGACGGCTACAACATCAAGGGATTCTCCTTTGAAAAGCCCGTAAAGGAGCGGGCGGAGATAAATGCCGCTTCTGCGGACAGCATTTACGGCGACAAGTTCACCAAGGGCGAAAACGAGGTTACGGGTATCGGCAACAACGTTATGCTGGACTTCGGAGACTTTGACTTTGACGCTCACCCTATTACCAAAATAATCATCACGGGAAGATCGGCTCTGCCCAAAAACAGCATACACGTTATCTTCGGCGGCGTTGAAGAGACCCGCATACTGGCTGAATTTGAGGGAGCTGACGAATACACTCAAAGGGAATTTGCCATCGGCGGCATTGCCGGACGGCGTACAGTCTCCTTTGCGTTCCTGCCCGGAAGCGATTTTGATTTTTGCTCATTCAGGTTTGAGTAAACAACCCCGGCGGGAAAATCTGTAGCTATTGTAACAGGCTGTACGGAGATATTCCGTACAGCCTTTGCATTCTTATTGCAATATGCCCTTTCCGTTCCACCTGACAAGGGTTTTGTAACCGAGTTTTTCGTACCATGCCGCCTCGCTTGTGTAATGGATATAGCTAAGGTCGTACCCCTCGTCCTTTAGTATACGGGTGACCTGCTTTACCATTGTAAGCCCGATACCTCTGTCACGGAAACGGGGAACAGTCCCCACGCAGCCCGGTCCGCCGATTTTCAGCTCCCTGCCGTTTACGGTGTGAACGCCGAAGTCGGTGATCATACAAAAGCTCGCAATTTCCCCCTCCCAATAGCCGCAGTATATCCGCTGCGAGCCGTTGAAATAATGCGTCCAGTTTATGTCCACCTTTCCGACAGCCGCCTTTATTTCCGAAAGCTCCCCCTCAAACAGCCCGAAAGTTACGCTGTTGTCCGGCTGCCTGCTGTATTTTAAGGGGTCGAAGCTGTCAAGCTCCAGTATCATCTCATCAAAAAAATAATTTCGGGGCAGAGATTTTATATGTTCCCGTTCAAAAAAATTCGGGTTTATGCTGTTAAACAGCTGTATGCCCTCCTGCTTTGTCATAGTATAATCCTTCCGATATGGCTTATTTTACATAATTATATCAGAAAATTTATCCAATGTCAAGAAAAAATTCCGCCGAACTTACGGATGATGATTTTTGAAAAAGATTTTCGTGCGATGAAATGTTCAGCATAACTTCATAAAAATATAATAAAATCAAATTGAAAATTAGCCGATTATGCGCTATAATTTATTATCGGAAATTCAACGGAACGGAGATAAAAAATATGCCTTTGTTCGGGAACAAAAACGATGAAGCCGCAAAGCTCTGCCGTCTGCTCAAAGAAAAGCAGAAAAAGGAAAAGCAGCTCAACAAGGAATGGAACAAACGATTGAAAAACAAGTACACGGCAAAAAATCTCAAGGCCGCAAAAAATATTCTGCTTGAACAGGCGCAGACGATAGACAGCCTTGAATACGAAAAGATAACCGCCGAACTGAAAGAGCGGCTGAACAAATGAGAGGATATTAAAATGGATAAACGAACGGTTTATGTTTTCTTTGCCTTTGCGATAATATTGAAGCTGTACAAAGCGGCTCACAGCAAAAAGCTTACAAGCTCGGTGCAAAAACTGCCGGGGCAGCGGGAAGAAAGCGTTTTCCGGAAGATGATGCTGCTGACCAAAAAAGAATGGCTGTTTTACAGGCGGCTGTACCCCATTGCCGAAAAATACCGCCTGCATATAATCCCCAAAGTCAGGATAGGCGATATTATACATACGAAAAAGAGCACGGGGGTAAATTACGATTACGAGCTGATAAAAAACAGGACAGTCGATTTTGTCCTTGCTCACCCGAACACGCTGTCGGTGCTTCTTATACTTGAATTTGAAGACAGACCGAAAAGTCCTGCGGAACATTTTATCGACAGTACAGCCGAAAAAATCTTTGCGGCGGCGGGAATACCTTTTATAAGAACATGCGGAACAGAGGGCCTTGACGAACAGATATGCGGGAAACTGGGTATCAGTGAAAAATAAGCCGACTGCTCTCTCATACTAATCCCATTAGAATTATATTCGATGAGGGATTTGTATCACACCCGCTCCCCTGCCGGCATATCCGGCATACACAAAAAGGCAGACCGCACAAGGTCTGCCCTTTATTATGGTGCCGGTAGTCGGGGTCGAACCGACACGGTCGTGAAACCGGCGGATTTTGAGTCCGCTACGTCTGCCAATTCCATCATACCGGCAATTTCTTACAAATAATATTCTACCATACTTTTTTTGATTTGTCAAGTACTTTTTGCAAATATGTTTGAAATATGAATAAATATTCTCCGCCCGTTCAAAAAGCCCGTGCAAAATTACAGCCGCATAAAAACGGCTTTCCTCATTCGGAAAGCCGTTATCTGTCATTTTCATAAAGCCCGAGATTACATATCGGAGAGTTTTATCCCCTTGGCATCCATACCGCCGTCACCGCCGTTTTTCGAAGCGTCGGCCTCGATAGCCTTCGCCATCTTCTCGATCTCGCTTAAATCAAAGCCGAAGTTACCGCCCAGCTTAGGCGCAGGCTTGGGCTTTGCCTGTGCGGGTGCTGCGTGAGCCGCAGGTGCGGGAGCAGGCGCAGGCTTGGGAGCGGGAGCGGGAGCGGGAGCAGGCGTCGGTGCTGCCGCTCTTGCAGGTGCGGGAGCAGGCGTCGGAGCGGGAGTGGGAACTGCCGCTCTTGCGGGAGCAGGGGCAGGCATGGGAGCTCTTGCCGCAGGCGCAGGCTTGGCAGCTGCGGGAGCGGGAGCGGCTGCAAC
>JAMOZU010000085.1 GCA_023667745.1 Ruminococcus sp. | reverse complement strand
TATATCATATTTTGTCTTTTTGTGCAACTTTTATTTTTCAGACAAGACCTAGTATAAATTATTATCTCTATTTCAAATGCAGCTAAGGTTTTCCCCCGCGGCATACGAGATATGAACGCAATTCACAATTTGTTTACATATAAACTTTCCCCAAAGTCCTTGACAAAAGGGGAAAAAAATGTTACAATTGTATCTATCGGAAATACAACTGTACTTTCGGGGCGGACTTTCTGTTTTTTGCATACCGTAAGCCTGCGCCCGACGTCTGCGGAGTTGATAGGACTATGCAAACATTCGTCCCAACGGGAAAATATGCGGTCATAAGCTGCGATGTCCTGCCGGAAGTATTCCTGAAGGTCATTGAAGTAAAACGGCTGCTTGCCACGGGGGAGGAAAAAAGCTCCGCCTCCGCATGCAAACGGGCGGAAATTTCCCGCAGCGCATATTACAAGTACCGTGACAGCGTTTTCACCTATGAGGAAAAAATGCAGGACAGGATAGTGTCTCTCCATGCCGTTTTGCGGGACACTCCGGGGGTGCTGTCGGCAATGCTCGCCTGCCTGCACAAAAACGGCGCAAACATTGTCAGTCTCAATCAAAATGCGGCTGTGGACGGGGCGGCGGCGGTGACCGTTACGGTAAAACTGCCAGGCGGCTTAAACGGCGGCAGCCTTAACGGCGAGGTAGGTCGTATAGAGGGCGTTGTGGAAACAAGGCTGATTTTCTGATGTGAGCGTTTATGTCCTGCGTGCATTTGCCGCCGCTGCGGCAGGGGTTCAAAGAAACATTTCATTAAAGTGTCGGAGGGCGTTTGCTTGACGCAGGTAGCTCTCTTATATCAAAAACAGACTAAAGAATAGGAGATTTTTTTTATGACAAAATTTGCCGTACTGGGTCACGGAGTCGTTGGCTCGGGAACTGTGGAGCTTTTTTTGAAAAACAAAGAGCGGATAAACCGCAAGTGCGGGACGGAGCTTGAACTGGGGAAGATACTGGATATACGGGATTTTCCGGGGCTGCCTTATTCGGATAAATTCACAAAGGATATTAACGATATATTGAATGATGATGAAATAACCGTTGTGGCGGAGGTCATGGGCGGGGTCGATCCTGCGTTTGACTTTGTTTCGCGGTGTCTCGGAGCGGGCAAAAGCGTATGCACATCCAACAAGGAGCTGGTGGCAAAAAAAGGCTCGGAGCTTTTGAAAATTGCCAAAGAAAACAACTGTAATTTTATGTTTGAAGCGTCCACCGGGGGAGCTATCCCCATAATCCGCCCCCTGCACACCTGCCTTGCCGCCAACGAGATAACCGGAGCGGCGGGCATTCTCAACGGAACTACCAATTTTATCCTTACCAAAATGCTTACGGACAATATGACCCTTGATGACGCACTGGCAATGGCGCAGCGGCTGGGCTATGCGGAAAGGAATCCCGCCGCAGACATTGAGGGACATGATGCATGCCGCAAAATATGTATACTTTCCTCTCTCATTTTCGGGAAACACGTTTATCCCGATTGGGTGCATGTGGAGGGTATTACAGGCATAACCACCGAGGATGCGGAGTATGCGGTCAGCTTTGGGGGAGCTGTAAAGCTCATAGGCAGGGTGACAAGGCTAGATGACGGAAAGATATTGCCTATGGTTTCTCCCGCTTTTGTATGCAGCGCAAATCCCCTTTCCCATGTGGACGACGTGTTCAACGCCATTACCGTTTACGGCGACGGCTTCGGAGAGGCTATGTTTTACGGCAAGGGAGCGGGAAAGCTCCCCACGGCGAGTGCGGTTCTGGGCGATGTTATAGATTGCGCAAGGCAAAGCAGCACCGACTGCTCCCTTACCTGGGAGGACAGCGAGGACAGCAGCTTCATTGCGAACTGCAAGGACTGCGAAACAAGGATGTACATTCGTCTTGAAGACTGCGAAAAATCGGCGGCGGAAGCGGCATTCCCCGGCTGTGAATTTCTCACAAGGGCGGGTCAGCCGTCAAATGAAATTGCCGTTGTTACCCCCTCTCTCAAGGAGCGTGACATTGACGAAAAGCTTGCAGGTCTTGGCGGCAAGGTGCTTGGGAAGATACGCATACTTGACCTGTGAGCCGGTTTACCGTAACAAACAACAGGCTGCTGTATCGTGTGATACAAATCCCATAATTCTAACGGGGATCAGTATGACGGTACGGCGGCTTTTTTGCGGTGGTTTGGTTTGCCGGTACTTGCTGCGTACCCGTACTGTTTCCGTAAAATGCTTTGGTTTATCGGTAACAGTCAGTAATATGCGCCCTGTCGGGCAGCGGTTGGCGTTACTGCTCTTGTGAGACTTTATAAAGTGTACAACGTAAAGTTCACGGGAGGCTGCAACGGCAATCTCAAAGCCGTCCCCATATTGGTTGAGGGTATGACTGCGGAGCAGGTGGAGGAGAAGCTGTCGGGGATATTGTGCGGCCGCCGCCCCACTTCCTGCGCCGATCAGCTGGCAAGGGCGGTGCGGCAGGCGGCAGAAAAGGCAAAGGCGGAGTGTGGAAATGGATAATTACGATATGCTGCGGCTCTCCAATCAGCTTTGCTTTCCGCTGTATGTCTGCGCAAAGGAAGTTGTGAGGGCGTATAAACCCTATCTTGACGAGCTGGGTCTGACTTACACGCAATACATAACCATGATGGTGATGTGGGAGCGGGAGCGGGTAAGGGTAAAGGAGCTTGGGGAATGCCTTTATCTGGAGTCAAGCACGCTTACTCCCCTGCTCAAATGCCTTGAAGAAAAGGGCTATGTAAGCATGAAGCGTTCGGAAAAGGACGAGCGGGATATGATAGTTTCCCTTACCGAAAAGGGCAGGGAACTGAAAAAACAGGCGGCATCCGTCCCCGGAAAAATGGCGGCGTGCATAAACACCGAGCCGGGAAAGGCAAAGCTCTTGTATGATATGCTGTATGAGATAATAGGAAAGCTGAATAAGGGTTAATTTTCCCCTGTCGAAGAGAGAAAAAACGGGTTTTTATTCGCTCCGAAAAAATTCCCCGATGAATAAGTCCGTTCGGTTATTTGGTATTTCCCCGCCTGTACAGACGGGGAAATATTATGCCCTGCATTTTCTTAATAATAATTTAAATTATCGTCCACAAAAATTATATCGGAAAAATACAATAAAATGATATAATTAAAGTAAGCCCCTTTTGGGGCGAAAAATTATGAAACCCATTTACCCGGAAGGTGGTTATTTTATGCCCGATATAGTTGCGCTCGGAGAGCTGCTGATAGATTTTACCCATACATACATAAGCGACCTTGTCCCCGCCCCGAAAAAGGGTGCGCCGAAAGTCCCCGACGAATATGAGGAGGACGCGGCGGCGTTTATCCGCACGGCGGGGGGTGCGCCGGCAAACGTTGTCTGCATGGCGGCAAAACTGGGCGCAAGCACGGGATTTATAGGAAAAATAGGCAGGGATATGTTCGGCTTTTACCTCAAAGATGTCCTGCGGAAAATGGGGGTGGACTCGTCGGGACTTATCGTTGACCCAAATTATATGACTCCCTTGGCGTTTGTCCGCACCAATGAAGACGGCGAGCGGGACTATGTTTTCTACCGTTCCCCTCAGCTGTCCGCCGACCTTAACCTGCGTTACGGCGAGGTCAATAGGAAGATGATAGAGGAATGCAAGATATTCCACTTCTCCGCCATGAGCCTTACCGCCGAGCCTGCAAGGACGGCTGCTTCCTCCGGGGCGGAATATGCCAAAGCACTGGGCAAAATAGTTTCCTACGACCCCAACTGGAGACCCCACTTGTGGGAGTCCAAGGATGCAGCCTTGCGGGAGATGCGGAGCGTGGTGCAATATGTTGATATTATAAGGGTATCAGAAAACGAGCTGCAGCTGATAACCGACTGCGGCACGCTGGTGGCGGCGGCGGCAAAACTCTTGAATGCGGGAATAAAGATAGTCTGCGTGACCCAAGGTGCAAAGGGCTGCATAATCGCCACATCAAAGGGCGTGGAACGCTATCCCTCTTACAAGACCCCCACAGTGGACACCATGGGTTCGGGGGACTGCTTTATGGGGGCGTTCCTGCACAAGATTACCCAATCCGGGAAGGAGCTTGATGAGCTTACAAGCGAGGACATAGGCGAATTTGCCATGTTCGCCAACGCCTGCGGCGCACTGTCCTCCTCCAAAAAAGGAGCTATCCCCTCTATCCCCTCCCTTGAAGAGGTGGAGAAATTAATGGAAGAGCAGGGGACAGAGGCTAGAGGTTAGAACGTGAGCAAGCTCACGCTAGAGGCTAGAAATAGTTAATAGTTAATAATTAATAGTTAATAGTTAGTCAGGAGAATGCAACTCCTCGGTAAGGGAAATATACAGCTAGTAGCCAGAGATTAGAGGCTAGAGATAGTTAATAGTTAGTCAGACGAATGCGAATCTCGGCAAGGGAAGAATACGGCAATGGTTCAGCATTTTATTGCATATCAAGTGTTGTGTGAACCACGGCAAGGGGAAGTGTACAGCGATAGTTCCGCACTTTACCACATATCAAGTGTTCAAGCTCGGCAAGGAATGTATACAGCATATATTCGCACTTTACCGTATATCAAGGTTGCAGGCAAGCAAGGGACGTATACAGCTATCGTTCAGCAATTCATAGGCGACAGCCTGGGGGTGGGGTAGGGGTCAAGGAAGGGGGGGCGATGGCAATCCGCAGGTTGCCGGGGGAGAACCCTAGGAGAAGGGGCGGGGGGCGGCAGTACCCCCACCTATCATGAGCAGCCACCGCCCCGTCCCCTGGGGTTTCCCCCACACAGCAAGTTGCGGTAAACCAAAAAGCAAATCATTTCAGGAAAAAAGTAAATTCGGCAAGTCGCAAAAACAAGAAAGAAAAGCATTTTCCCAAAAAGTCCCCCACACAGCAAGTTGCGACAAACCAAAAACAAAAATCACTCCCCAAAAAAGTCACAATCGCAAAAAAGCCCCGTCGGCGAATGAGGCAAAAAGCCATTCCGGCGATTGAGGAAAAGGACGGTGACCCCCCATAGCCCATAAAATGATACATTCGGATCAAAGGAAAATCGCAAGACGCTACAATAAGCTGCTGCTGCTGCTGAATATCCCTTCGGTGACCATGGGGAGCGCACTTACGATAGTTTCCCTGCTTATTATAGGAAAAATGGAAGCCCCCCCGGAGCTGTACAGAATGTTCTACGGCGTTCTCTACGTTACCCTGATGTACGCATTAGGGGTAACAGCCGCTGTTACGGCAGCGATGAACCGCAGTCTGCGGGGGCATAGGCTTTACAGCTATATCGAGATACTGGGGGAACAGATGATAGTCTCCGAATATGTCTCCTCCGCAAGGAACAACGGCGAGCTGACAGACTATAAGCGGATTTGGGTGGTGAAGCTGGCGGACGTGGAACAGGTCACCTGCACCGAGCGGAAAATGATAATCAAAACCAAAGCCCGCTTTATAGAGGATCGTGCCGACTGGCTCTGCTACTGCGACGATGGACAGGGGCGGGCGGACTTCGACCACTGGTATTTCAACAACGGCGGCAAACTTGTTGACCGTGTGGAGATACGGGACAACTATTTCTACGCCGAGGCGGCGGCAAGGCGGATAATCTTTTCCTCCGAGCGGCAGAAGGTACGGGAAATGCAAAGGGACGAGTTCCGCAGGCGAATGAAGGAAATAGCCGCCCGCAACAAGCCCGGCAAGGGCAGGCGGCGGAGCAAGGAACGGGTCTTTAGAGGATATGATATTGACAGGAAATTCTGATGGAAGCAGGAGATAATTCGCCCGCAAGAGACAAGAAATAAGAGGCAAGAAGCAAGAGGAGATAATTCGTCCTGCGTTTATTGTTTTTTTGTCCTTGACAAACAGGAAAAAATAGTGTAAAATAATAATAATAATAAGCGTGACGTGAAAGAAAACGTCCGTTAAGGTATTGCCGATTTACGGTGTTTCTTTAAAAAGAGAAAAATTACGGAACAAAAAATAAAAGGCGAAAAGTTACGACGCAAGGCTGCATGATTCTTGCCTCTAGCCTCTAACTTCCAGCCTCTAAAAGGTGGTTTCAAACAAAAGTGGCAGCAACAAAAAAATCGACCGGGAGAACCTCGGCGGCAAAAAAACCCGTTTCCAAGCGGACAAGCAAGGCGGAAGAAGAGAAAAAAGCCGCCGCCGATAAAGTATTGTGGTCAACGGTGCTTTTTGCAGCGGGAGTGCTTACGGCGGCATTTGCGGCGGTAAAGGGCGAGTCGGCGTGGCTTATGGTACATAACGTATTGCTGGGGCTGTTCGGCGTGGGAGTGGTGCTGGTACCGCCCATTCTCCTGTATGCCTCGGTGATGATAGCCTCGGACAAAGGGCGGGTGACCGTTACGGGAAAAGCCGCACAGGGGCTTATACTTATCCTTATAATCTGCGCCTTTATACAGATTTTTTTCGCCGAACCCCCGGAGGAAAACATCACCCTCGGCAAGCAGATAACCGACCTTTACGAAAACGGCAAGGATTTCAGCGGCGGCGGCTTTATGTCGGCAGTGCTGGGATTGCCCCTGATAAACCTTTTCGGGAGAACCGGAGCGGGAGTTATCATTGTCCTGCTGGGGTTTGTGTTTGCCATGCTGCTTGCCAATAAGACTGTTATTGACGTATTCAGATACATAAAGAATATTTTCGCCGCCGCAAGGGAGTCTGTTCCGGAATATGAAGAAGCGGAAGACTTTACCCCGCCTCCCGGAGCTAAAAGAGCGGAAGCCGCTGCAAGGGCAAAGGAAAAAGCCGAACTTAAAGCGGATAAAGCCGCTCAAAAGTTTGCGGCTAAGGCTGAAAAGGCGGCAAAGATCGCCGCCAAGAAAGTCCCCAACGGAGATGTCCCCGAAGATGTGGCGAAAAAGAAACAGGAAGAGTTTGACATTGATATTCCCGTTCCCGGAGGGCTTGATCCCGACAGCGGCAAAAAAGCTGTGTCCGAGAATGCCGACAAGCCCGTTAATGCGGAGCAAGCCAAAGAGGAAAAGCGTTCCCCCGCCCAGATAGAGGCGGATAATATCGCCCGTCAGATAGAAGCCAACGAAGCGGAGAGGAAAGCAGCCCGCCAAGACCCAAAGAAAGCCGAAGAGCAGAAGCGGAAAGAAGACCTTGCCTCCATTATCAAAAAGGCAGCGGCGGGGAATGGGGCAGCGTCCGCAAATTCGGAAAATGCCGACCATGCCGACCTTCCTTGGGAAGATGATACCCCCGATGAGTCCCCCGAAAATATCACGCCCGCAAAAACGCCCGCAATGACATTGCCGCCGTTGCCCTCTCCTCCCAAAAAAGGAACGTTCAAAGGCTCAACTTTGGCATCCAATAAAATAACCGACGACGCCGACCTCGATATGCCCGAAACCACCGCAAAGGATATTCAGAACGAAATTGCCGAAAATATCCCCGCCCCCATAGAGTATGTCATACCCCCTCTGGAGCTGCTGAAAAAGTCCGCCAACGAGGTAAACGCCGAGCAGGCGGAGGAAGAGATGACCCAGAATGCGGACACCCTCGTGGAAACGCTGAAAAGTTTCGGTGTTATGACAAGAATTGTTGACATTCACAGAGGACCTACCGTTACAAGGTATGAGCTGCAGCCCAATGCGGGAGTGAAAATATCCAAAATCACCGGACTTTCCGATGACATCGCCCTGAACCTTGCCGCAGAGGGTGTGCGCATTCAAGCCCCTATCCCCGGCAAGGCGGCTGTGGGGATAGAAGTCCCCAACAAGATAAAGGATATTGTTACCCTGCGGGACGTTCTGGATACTGAAGAGTTTCGGAACGCCCAAAGCAAGCTGACGTTTGCGGTAGGCAAAAATATTGACGGTGAAATAATCTTGGGGGACATCGCCAAACTTCCCCATATCATAATCGCAGGAACTACCGGTTCGGGAAAGTCCGTCTGCACCAACGGCATAATCATGAGCATTTTGTATAACGCAACGCCCGATGAAGTCCGCCTTGTGCTTATCGACCCGAAAGTGGTGGAGTTCAAGATATATGACGGCATACCCCACCTGCTTATCCCCGTGGTCACCGACCCCCGCAAAGCCGCAGGAGCGTTAAGCTGGGCTGTTCAGGAAATGTTAAAGCGGTATAAGCTCTTTGCGGATAACAATGTCCGTGACCTTAAAGGCTATAACGAAATGGCGGCGGAAAACGAGGGCTTCGAGCCGCTGCCGAGGATAGTCATAGTGATAGACGAGCTTGCAGACCTTATGATGGCGGCGGCAGGAGAGGTGGAGGACAGCATCTGCCGCCTGGCGCAGATGGCGAGAGCGGCGGGAATGCACCTTATCATAGCCACCCAACGCCCCACCGTGGACGTTATCACAGGGCTTATCAAAGCCAATATCCCCTCACGAATCGCCTTGAAAGTCGCTTCGGGCATAGACTCCCGCTCCATCATCAACGAAGTGGGAGCGGAAAAGCTGCTGGGCAACGGCGACTTGCTCTATTTCCCAACCGGATATGCAAAGCCCGTCCGTGTGCAGAACTGCTTCTCATCGGATAAAGAGGTGGCGGCAGTGGTGAACTTTATCAAGAACGGCGCAGGGGACGTGGTATACAGCGATGACATTATGAAGGAGATAGAAAGCAATATCCCGCAACCTAAGGGAGAAAAGGACAAGGAGAGGGACAAGCCCATGGAAGGGGCGAAAAATTCCGATTCCCTGTCCGACGAGGACTTGGCGGAAATGGCAGTGGAATGCGCCGTGGAAGCGGGGACAAGCGGCGTGTCGGTGTCCTATTTGCAGAGAAAGCTGAAACTGGGCTATGCAAGAGCCGCACGCATAATGGATATGCTTGACGAGATGGGCGTTGTGGGACCTTTTGAGGGCGCAAAGCCCCGTCAGGTGCTTATGACAAGGGAAATGTTCCTGCAAAGGAAGCTGGCGAGAGAGGGGATAACCGGCGGCGGGAGCGGCGAGGAATAATACAAATCCCTCATTGAATTATGAGACTTAAGCCGCCGTAAAAACCATATACGAAAGTTTTTGCGGCGGCTTCATCTCCGTAATTCTAATGGGGATTAGTATAAGACCTTGTGTGCCGTGCCATCATATTCGCGAATATCGGTATGCCTACGGGGCTGCGGAGCCGCTTACGGGAGAATGGTTCTTTTTGGTTATG
>JAMOZU010000084.1 GCA_023667745.1 Ruminococcus sp. | reverse complement strand
TGACCTGCTCCTGATAGACGATACAGCCGCAGGTGACCTTCAGGGTCTCTTCAAGAATGGGGTGGGCATAGGTTATCTTTTCCGGGTGCTGCCTGTTTTCCAGATATTTCGGAATACTGTCCATAGGTCCGGGGCGGTAAAGGGAAAGGGCGGCGGTAAGGTCTTCCACCGAGCGGGGGCGGAGTTTGGTAAGCAGCTGGGTCATGCCGCCGCTCTCAAACTGGAACACGCCGTAGGTGTCTCCCGCGGAAAGCATTTCAAAAGTTTCCGGGTCATCGTAGGGGATATTGTCTATGGAAAAGGCGGGATCGAGCTTTTGTATCTCCCGCTCGCAGTCCCTTATTATTGTAAGGTTGCGAAGTCCCAGAAAGTCCATTTTAAGAAGACCCACCTGCTCCAATGCGGTCATGGTGTACTGAGTTGCCGTAACACCGTCACGGGAGATGACGGGGACGTAGTCGCTGACGGGAGCATCGCATATAACGACTCCTGCGGCGTGGGTGGAAGTGTTGCGGGGCATGCCCTCTATGCTCATGGCGGTGTCGATAATTTCCTTTGTCACAGAATCCGTATTGTACATTTTGGCAAGTTCCGGGGAAACTTCAAGGGCTTCCTTTAAGGTGATATGGGGGGCGAAGGGGATAAGGCGGGAAATGCTGTCCCCTGCGCTGTAGGGCATATCGAGTACCCGCACCACGTCCCGCACTGCCGCTTTTGCCGCCATTGTGCCGAAGGTGACTATCTGGGAGACACGCTCGCTGCCGTAACGCCTGATAACATAGTCTATTACCTCCTGCCGCCGTTCATAGCAGAAGTCGATATCGAAATCGGGCATGGAAATTCTTTCGGGGTTAAGGAAACGTTCAAAGAGGAGATTGTATTTCAAGGGGTCGATGTCGGTTATCCCTATGCAGTAGGCGGCAAGAGAACCTGCTCCCGACCCTCTGCCGGGACCCACGGGAATATCGCGGCTTTTTGCATATGCGATAAAGTCCCACACGATAAGATAATAGTCAACATAGCCCATGCGGGTGACTATATCAAGCTCATAGTCAAGCCTTTCCGCAGCTCCGGGCGGGGGTGTGCTGCCGTATCGCCCGGCAAGACCCTCAAAGCACATTTTGCGGAAAAAGGCGGGGTTGTCCTCCTTTGTCACGCCGTATTCCCTCCGCTGGCGTTCGGTAAGGTCGAACCTTGGGAGACGGAGCTTGCCGAACTCAAACTTGAAATCGCACATATCGGCAATTTTTCCGGTGTTATCCACAGCTCCGCAGCCGTCGGGGAACAGCAGGCGCATTTCGCTGTCGCTTTTCAGGTAAAATTCATCGTTGGGGAAAGCAAGGGGTATTTCCTCGGAAAGTTTGGCTCCCGTCTGAATGGCAAGGAGAATACGCTGAATGCGGGAGTCGGAGGGGCGGACATAATGGGCGTCGTTGGTGGCGGCAAGGGGTATGCCCGTTTCCTCGGACAACTGCATAAGTTTGGGGATAAGCCTGCCGTCTTCGGGAATGCGGTGGTTCTGTACTTCAAGGAAAAAGCTGTCTTTCCCGAAAGTTTTTTTATACCATAGGGCGGCTTTCTTTGCCTCGCTGTATTCTTTTGCAAGGAGCAGTCTCGGTATCTCTCCGGACATACAGCCGGACAGGCAGATAAGCCCCCCCGAATATTCCTCCAGCAGTTCCTTATCCACTCTCGGTTTCCCGTAAAACCCCTCGGTATAGGACAGGGAGACCATTTTGATAAGGTTTTTGTAGCCCAGGTCGTTTTTGCAAAGGAGAATAAGATGATAAAGGCGGGAGTCGATACCGTATTCCTTGTCGTGACGTGTTCGGGGGGCGACATAGACCTCGCAGCCGATAATGGGCTTTATCCCTGCGGCTGTGCATTCGTTGTAAAACTCCACTGCGCCGAACATATTCCCGTGGTCAGTAAGGGCAAGGGCAGTCTGCCCCATTTCCTTTGCGGCTTTTACGGCGTCTTTTATTCTGCATGCCCCGTCCAGGAGGCTGTATTCGCTGTGGACGTGAAGATTGATGAACGGCATAGCTGAAATATGTCCTTTCGGCTGCAAGAAGCAAGAAGCCCGGAGGCAAGAAATTTTTTCTCTGCCGCCTAAAATTAATGAGTTACCGAGACCTCGTATCAGACTTCTTTAACTTCCTGTTAAATTTGGAAAAATTTTCGGTGAAATATTAATTATTAACGGTTCTCTCGCTTCTTATTCGTTCTGCTATCTCGGAGAGCTTTTTCAGGCGGTGGTTTGCGCCGGAACGTCCCACGGGCTTGTCAAGCATTTCCCCCAGTTCTTTCAGGGAAACGTCGGGATTTTCAAGGCGTATCTGCGCCATATTGCGGAGTTCGGGAGTAAGGCTGTCAAGTCCCTCCGTACCGATGATATATTCGATGTCCGCAATTTGTTTTTCCGAAGCGGCAAGGGTGCGTTCGATGTTGGCTGTATCGCAGTTGGCTATGCGGTTGGCTTTGTTGCGTATGTCCTTTAGAATTTTAACGTTCATAAGCTCTATGGACGAGCGGGTAGCCCCCATAAGTGTCAGCATATCCTCTATGTCCTCGCTGCCCTTGAAATAAAGGATATACAGCCCTTTCCGTTCGACATAGCGGGACATGATACCCAAGCCCTCCAGCAGATTTTTAAGGTCGCCGCAAAGTTCCTCAAAAGGGACGGCAAATTCAAGGTGATATTCCTTTATGGGTTCTGTCATACTGCCGCAGGAGAGGAAAGCCCCCGCAAGAAAGGCAAAGACATTGTTGTTGCTGATGATGTCAGGCTGAATGCGGTGGATAAGGGTGCGGGATGATATGCGGAAGCGGTAGATGATCTCCTCCCTGTCCTCCCGGCGGGGTATTTTGAGAGTGTAGAGGACTGCACCGTTTTTTTTCGGGGACATGGTTACGCTGACCGTTTCCCTGCCGCCCAGAATTTTATCGGAAAGCCTGCGGAACATATCCGCCGCCAGTTTGTTTTCCGTGCGGAAGATTATCTCCTCCGCTCCGAATTTGCTGCAAAAAAGCAGCATTCCGTAGAGACAGGCAAATTCCTTGTCCCTGTCGGTGATACATGAGCACAGCTCCGCTTTTACGTCTTGGGAAAATGACATTTGTGTTCACCTGCCGTTAATTGTTGGGAGTGATGTTTTGGGGGAGTTTTGTTATAAGGTGTTGCTGCGCTTGCGGACGGAAGCCCGACAGAAACATTTTTTCGTTTGATTTTAGCAAGCCTATTCTAACCTACAGCCGTTTCCTTCAAACAAAACCTGCTGTTCCCGTAAAGTGTTCGTTTATTATGCACACTTTATACATATCCCTCATTGAATTACGGTGATCGGTATTAATTCTCCGGTCTCCGAGCGAGCATCTCCGGTCGGCGTTCCTCGGTTATCCTTACCGCCTCGCTGTGACGGTATTCGGCGATCTTCTTGTGATCCCCGCTTAACAGCACCGGGGGGACCGCCATGCCTTCCCACACCTCCGGGCGTGTGTAATGAGGATATTCCAGCAAGCCGCTGTAATGGCTCTCTTCCATGAAGCATTCCTCCGAGGGCAGTACTCCGGGGCAAAGCCTTGCCACGGCGTCGCAGACAGTCAGGGCGGGCAGTTCGCCCCCCGTCAGCACATAGTCGCCCACGGAAATTTCCTCGTCCGCTATTCTGTCGATTATCCGCTGATCCACCCCCTCGTAATGACCGCAGAGAATGAACAGACAGGAATACCTCGACAGCTCCGCCGCTTTTGCCTGAGTAAAAACCGTCCCCTTGGGGGACATATAGATAACATGGGGTTTTTGGGGCAGCTCCGCTGTCACCGCTTCGTAACAGCGGTAGATAGGCTCGCACTGCATTACCATCCCCATGCCGCCGCCGTAAGGGGAGTCGTCCACCCGGCGGTGCTTATTAAAGGCGTAGTCCCTTATCTGGTGGCAGTTTATCTCGATATATCCGGCTTTTATCCCTCTGCCCACGATGCTTTCGTTAAGCACTCCTCGGCACATTTCCGGAAATAATGTTGCTATGTCTATACGCAATCAAAACGTCCCCTTTCGGAAGGCAAGAAACGGTAAAATTATTTTTCTTTCACGCTCTCGATCATTTCAATAATTTTGTCCGTTGCCTCTTCAAAGGTCATATCCGTGGTGTCGAGCAGAAGGGCATCGGGTGCTTGCTTTAAAGGTGCGGCGGCTCTTTCGCTGTCGAATTTGTCACGCTTTATTATGTCCTGCAGGACTTCATTATAATCGGGCGCATTTCCTTTTGCGGACAGCTCTTTGTAACGCCTGTCAGCCCTTGCCTCCGGGGAGGCTGTAAGGAATATTTTAAGGTCGGCATTCGGGAGGACGACCGTTCCTATGTCCCGTCCGTCCATTATAACGTTGTTTTCGCGGGCTGTTTTCCTTTGCAGCTCAAAGAGAAGCTCTCGCACCCGAGGCATTGCGGCAACAGCGGACGCTCCCATGGAGACCTGCGGCGTTCTTATCCTGTCCGAAACGTCCCGTCTGTTCAGGAAGACCCGCTGTACGCCCTCTTCAAACCGCAGCTGAACCGTTATTTCCGGCAGCAGTTCCGTTACCTGTACACTGTCGTGTATGTCCCTGCCTTTTTCGATGACATAGCATGCTACAGCTCTGTACAGTGCTCCCGTGTCCACATAGATGTAGCCTAATTTTGCAGCAGCAGCCTTTGCCGCAGATGATTTTCCCGCTCCCGCAGGACCGTCTATCGCTATATTTATCGGCATTTTTAAAAGACCCCTTTCTTTTGTTTGCTCGGTATAATACTTTACTTTACCGACCATGCAATCGTTTCTTCTTTAACCTTTAGCCTCTAAATCCCCGAAAAGCACCGGCACTCTCTCCCGAAAATCCTTCAGCATCGGCACTGTCAGCTCCCTTATCTGCGGATGCGCCCGCTGGTTGGTACGCAGTTTAAAGAAATGCCGCCATTCCCGTATATCCATGGTAACGGCTATTTCCGTTTTCAGGGAATTGGGGAGAACGTCCCTTGCCTCTTCGGGCTTCGCTCCCGCCGCCAGCAGCGCAAAATAGGACTTTTCCGCCTGCTCCATGGCAATTTCCCACAGTTTCATGCGCTCGTCCCCCTCCTGCCAGAACGGAGGGCGGATAAATGTAAGTTCATTGCCGAATTTATCCTTGGAATAGTTGCAGTAGCGGGTGCTTTCCTGGCTGTAGCTTGCTATCCTGTGGCGGACTATCTCGTGGCTGACGCCCCTGTCGCATATTATCCTTACGGAAATTTTTTCATGCTCCAGCACCGACTCATGCCCGCTTTTTAGTATCATAGCCGCAAACCGTTCCGCACTGTCCTCGGTTATTTTGTCTTCGCTTTTGTAGCATATCCTGCCGCACCGCTCGATGTTTTTAAGTATCTGTGCGCCGTCGGGCTCGCTGATAAATTCGTAATAGGGGGATATTATTTTCATAATGCTGCTCCTTTCGCTTTTTCGGCGGTCATTTTCGCTCCGCCATGTTTGCTTTGCCGCAATGGGCAATGCACTGTCAATACAACGCCCATAACATATCTTCGGGCTTCTCAAAGGAAAATATTTCGTTTCCGTCGGTGTCAATATAAGTCAGCTTTCCGCCAAGCTCCGCCAAAGCAAGCCCGTCACGGAAATCTTTGTAAATTTTGTCATATTTTGCGGGGATCGCAGTATTTCCGTTTTTATCGAGAAAACCGTATTTTTCGTTTTCTCCGGATTCGGTGAGATATGTGATATACCCTTCGGAATACGTACCGATTACGCCGTCATTGTAAAAAACAAATTCCCCCGTTTTGTCGATAACTCCCCGCTTGCCGTCCTTTTCGGCAATTGCAAGTTCCTCGCTGAAAGGATATGCGTCATCAAAATAATCATCAAAACAATTATTTCCCAATTTATCAACATAAATATACTTGATTTTTTCATCTTTTACAATTGGAAAAAAAGCCATTCCGCATTCATAATGACTGATGTATGTCCCCTGTAAATAATCATTGGTAAATAACATATTACCTTGCGTATCTGCCACCGCATAAAACTGAGAAGGCCCGGAATAGGACGACAAGACCGCTCTTCCCTCGCTGAACCTTGCACCGTTATGCATTCCTGTGCCGAAAATCTTTTTGCCGCTTTTATCAATGTATTCCCCGTAAGGCGATTCTCTGACAACATATGCGTACCCCTCGCTGAAATCCGAAGCACGGTCAAATTCAAAAGCTATTACAGTTTTCCCCTTTGTATTTATAAAACCGTATTTTGCGCCCGATTTGACCGCCGCCGGTCCATCGGAAAAATCACCTGCATATTCATAAATACAGGGTATTATTTCTTTTCCGTTTCCATTGATAAATCCCCATTTGCTGTCCTTGCAGACCGCCGCCGAACCGTCACCGAAAAAATTTGCGTTATCGAATTTATCGTCTGTAACTATGTTCCCGCTTTTGTCGATATACTCAAAATATCCGTTTAAATAAACGGGAAACAGCATTTCAAGGGCTTCTCTTTCGGGAATAATTTCTTCCGTTGTTTCGGTTATTTTCTCCTCTGCTTTTTCGCTGCCGGATATTTCGGTTGCTTCGTGAACATCGGTTTCTCCTGCCGTCACGGAAGTTTGCTCTGTATTTGTGCTTTCGGATTTGACCGACGTAACGTTTTGCAGCTCCGTTAAAATTCCGGAGTTTTCCGAATTTTCACTTGAAGCGCAGGAAGTTAATAGGAGCAGTGCCGCAGACAATATAATTGTTCTTTTAAGAATATCTTTCATTTTATACTCCTTGGTACAAACCGGGTTTTAACGGTTATCTCTCCCTTACCATCAAAACAGGATACCCCTGTTCATACGGCTTTATCATTTCCGGGTGACTTTCGGCTTCACGGAATATCCGTTCCCCAAGCCCGTCCTCCAAAGTTTTCACCAGCTCACATAAGGGCTTGCGGTACATTTCCGGGCAAATGGAAGCCACCGAGATAACAAGTTCCCCGCCCAGTTCCATTATCCTGTAAGGCCATATCTTGCAGTCAAAAGGTTTTATGTCTCCCAGTGTACAGCCCTTTTGAGGGTCGAGAGCGGGGCAGGTGAACAGCTCCTTTTCACTGTTGTAGGTCTCCCGCATGTCAAATATGAATGCGCCGCCTTTCGTGGCGTATTTTAAAGCGGGGAATTTTTCGGAAATTTTTTCCCGCAGCTCTTCCGTTATCACAGGCGTTTCCCACACGTCGTATTTATCGAAAATACAGCATATCCTGCACTTTGCGCAGCTTTCGGGAGAGAGAATTTTTTTGAGCATTAAAAAACCACCACCGGTAATCTAAGATATTTTCCCCGCCGCAGGCGGGGAAAATATCGCCTGAAATAAGTGAACGTATTGCTAAAATGCCGGGCATTTTTTAAGGGTAACGGAATTAGTTTACTGCCGTCAATTTCCATTACATCAATTGTATAAAAATAAACAAGCCGAAAATAATATAACAGGGAATAACGCAAGACACAATTTATTGCGGGAAACTCATTATCTCCTGCCTCTTGCTTCTTGCCTCTCAAAGTGAACCAAGTAAAGCAAACCTAAAATCTTACTCTAATTAGGAAGTGGGTAAAAACATATGAACATTACACAGCAGCAATACAGCGAAATGGTGAAACTGGCGTCCCCAGGCTCAAAACCTGCCAGAGATATACCCTGCGCCTTTGTTATAGGGGGGCTTATCTGCATACTGGGACAGGCACTGACGGACATGTACGCTCGCATGGGCTTTGACGAACGCACATCAGCCGCATGGTGCACCGTGACCCTTGTTTTTCTGTCCGCCCTGTTTACTGGGCTGGGTCTTTACAGCAAGCTCGCCAAATACGGCGGCGCAGGCACTCTTGTCCCCGTGACCGGCTTTGCCAACGCAGTGGCATCCCCGGCGGTGGAGTTCAAGTCCGAGGGACTTGTCCTGGGACTGGGAGCGAAAATTTTTATAATTGCAGGTCCTGTTATCCTTTACGGTGCCGCCGCCTCGGTCGTTTATGGCATTATTTATTTCTTTATGAAATAACAAGGAAGAATCGCCGCTCCGCCCTACAGTCCGGTTTTTACTGCTACCCTACAGGTAGCTTTCCCCGCTGCAGTTCTATAGGTCGGTTTTTCTCCCGCCTTCGGCGGGAGAAAAACCTAAACCGGCAATTCGTTAATTATCCCCACCGCCGTAATATTATCCGTGCTGCCGTTTTCCACAGCGGCATCTATCAGGCGGCGAAGCCTTTTGGGGAGACGCATGGGCAGGGCGAGAATTTCCTCGAACTGCCCCGGCGTAAGATAATCCGAAAGCCCGTCGGTGCAGATAATGATAAGGTCGCCGGGGAGTATGCCGCCCTCTATCTCGGTTATTATCGGGTCGGGATCGTCGGCTATGTTGCCGAGAACGGGAAATATAACGTTCCTGTTCGCATGAGTCCGCTGTTCCTCACGGGTTATCTTCCCTTGGTCGTAAAGCGTCTGCACCAGCGACTGATCCTTTGACAGCTGCCGCAGCGACCCGCCTCTGTAGCGGTAAAGACGAGAGTCCCCCACGTTTACCGCATACGCTCTGTTGCCGCCGTCAACAGCCAATGCGCAAAGGGTGGTCTGCATATTGAGTGTACTCCCGTGCTTTATGCCGAAGCGGCGGAGCTTTGAGTGAATGGTCATGATCTTCTGCCGCAGGGCAGATTCTTTGACGAACCTTACGCCGCCCAGCAGCTCCAGAGCCAGCCGTGAGGCTACTTCTCCCGCAGCCTCGCCTCCCACTCCGTCCGCCACAGCGGCAATAAAGGGCGGGCGGAGTTCGCTTTCCAGCCGATCCTCGTTCAGAACGGTCCTGTTTATAAGACAGGCGTCTTCGTTGTGCTGCCTGACGCCTTTATCTGTAATTCCGCAACAATAATACAAAATGCGCACCTCTGAAAAAGTAATACATATTTATTATAACACTTTATTGTGAAGAAAATAATAATTGCGAGTTAATAAATTTGGAAAATGCAGGTTTAAAGTATTTCCTGCGGCAGGGGGAAAAGCTGTCCGGAAAAGAATCGTAACAAATATAAAATACGATTTGATCGGTTTTTATACTAATCCTTTTTAAATCTTAAGTTTCCCCAAAATTCTGTGCAAACTGCGTACAAAGCACATGAGTAAGCGGAAAAGAAGA
>JAMOZU010000083.1 GCA_023667745.1 Ruminococcus sp. | reverse complement strand
GATATGCGGCGCAGAACAGGGTAATGAACGATTACGAGGATCGCTACAGCAGCCCCGGATATTACTGGGGAGAAGAACCGTCCCGAATGTGCTATGAGGTCATGAAGATACTGCCTCCCACAAGGCGTTTACGTCTGCTGGACGTAGGCTGCGGAGAGGAGAAGGACGCTGTGTTCTTTGCCAGAAACGGCTATGAGGTCTCCGCTTTTGACATCTCCCAAACGGGAATAGACAAGGCAAAGCGGCTGGCGGAAGCGCATGGGGTGAACGTGAGTTTTTTTCAGGCGGACATCTGCGATTTTCGGCTTGACAGCTGGTTTGACGTTATCTTTTCTTCGGGCGTGTTTCACTTTATTCCCGAAAAGCTGCGGCGGGAAATATTCGGAAATTACATAAGCCGCACCGCCGAGGGAGGAGTCCACGCCATGAACGTATTCGTGAAAAAGCCCTTTATCCCCGTGCCGCCGGACAAGGACAGCAGGAATTTCACATGGCGTTCGGGAGAACTTTTCGGATATTATACCGACTGGCTCATTCACCAATGCGGCGAGGTCGTGTTTGACTGCAACAGCGGGGGAGTGCCGCATAAGCATTGTATGGATACTGTGATCTCGCAAAAAATACAAGACGGTTAATACAAATCCCATAATTCTAACGGGGATTAGTATAAGAGAGTTTCGGGAGGATACATAATGGAAAATTTCGGCTTTAACGAAATGCAGGATATTCAAAAGGAGCTTCAGGAAAAATATAAGGATCAATGGGGCGGACTTTATCCTGAAAAGGCAGTAAGAATGCTCTTATGGCTTTATGTGGAGCTTGGGGAGGTTGGGGACATCATCAAAAAGAACGGCAGCGAAGCGATAGTGGGCGACAGGGAGGTCAGAGACCATTTTATCGAGGAGCTTTGCGACGTTATGATGTACTTCAACGATGTAATGCTGTGTTACTCGATAACGCCCGGGGAGCTTAAAGAGATTTACCTGAAAAAACATGAAAGAAATATGTCAAGGTGGTAAGTCTGTAATAAGTCCCGTAAGTAAATTTTCGCACTGTATACAGTCTTGTTTGAACATGAAATTTTTAAAAAATAAATTTTTGGAGGAATTTAAAATGGCAAACTATGAAAAAAAAGAACAGCTTTACGAGGGTAAGGCTAAGAAAGTCTTCGCCACCAACGACCCTGATATGGTGATCGTTGACTACAAGGACGACGCCACCGCTTTTAACGGCGAGAAAAAAGGCACTATCAGAGGCAAGGGTGTTGTCAACAATAAAATGACCAACTATATGTTCGGTCTTTTGGAAAAAGAGGGTATTCCCACTCATCTTGTGGAGGAGATAAGCGAGCGGGAGACTGTGGTTAAAAAAGTTGAGATAGTCCCCTTGGAGGTCATTGTCAGAAACGTTGCCGCAGGCAGCTTTTCAAAGAAACTGGGCATTGAAGAGGGTACTCCCTTGAAAAGCCCCACGCTGGAGTTCTCCTACAAAAACGATGACCTAGGCGACCCTTTTATCAACGATTATTACGCTTTGGGTCTCGGTCTTGCCACCCGTGAGGAAATAGATACCATCTCCAAATACGCCTTTGCCGTAAACGACTTTATGCTCAAATTTTTCAAGGAACACGGCATCGACCTTATCGACTTCAAGATAGAGTTCGGCAGATTTCACGGCAAAATTATCCTTGCCGATGAAATATCCCCGGACACCTGCCGTTTTTGGGACTCTAAGACCCATGAAAAACTGGATAAAGACAGATTCCGCAGAGATATGGGCGGCGTAGAGGAAGCGTATCAGGAAATGATGAAGAGAATATTCGGCTGATAGGCTTGGGATTTATAGGAAACGCCTTTATTAACGGCGTTTCCCGACACATTCGGAAAGGTGAATTGTTATGGGCGGTTTTTTTGGAGCAGCGACCAGAGGAGACTGTATAAGTGACGTATTTTTCGGCACGGACTATCATTCCCACTTAGGCACACGCAGAGGCGGTATGACGGCATATTCCTCGTTGAAGGGCTTTCAGCGGAGCATTCACTCCATTGAAAATTCTCCCTTCCGCACGAAGTTTGAAAGCGACGTGGAGACTATGGAGGGCAGTCTTTGCATAGGCTGTATCAGCGACAGCGATCCTCAGCCCCTGCTGTTGCGGTCAAACCTGGGCGTTTATGCCGTCTGCACCATCGGCATTATCAACAACGCCGAGGCTCTGCGGGACGAAATGCTCTCAAAAAGCTGCCTTAGCTTTGAGGCAATGAGCAGCGGGCAGATAAATTCAAGCTCCCTTGTGGGTTCTCTCATTGCGGAAAAAAGCTCCTTTGTGGAGGGAATAAAATACGCCCATGAAAAGATAGAGGGCACAGTCTCCCTGCTTATCCTGACAAAGGACGGCATTATAGCCGCCCGTGACAAACGGGGGCGTATCCCGATAGTTATCGGAAAGCGGGAGGACGGTTGGTGCTTTTCCTTTGAGTCCTTCGCCTTTCAGAAACTGGGGTATGAGACCTACAGGGAACTTACCCCCGGCGAGATAGTCCGCATAACCCCCACAAGCTGCGAGACCCTATGTCCGGGGCATGAGGATATGAAAATATGCACATTCCTGTGGACATATTACGGCTATCCCAACTCGGTCTACGAGGGAGTAAACGTTGAGACCATGCGCACCCGCAACGGCGAGATAATGGCGGAAAACGACATGAAAAACGGCACTCTCCCGGACGTTGACTATATCTGCGGCGTTCCCGATTCGGGCATTCCCCATGCCATAGGCTACGCCAACCGCAGCAAGATACCCTTTGCCCGGCCCTTCGTGAAATACACCCCCACTTGGCCCCGCAGCTTTATGCCTCAAAGTCAGGCAATGAGGAACAGGGTAGCCAAAATGAAACTTATCCCCGTTCACGAGCTTATCGAGGGCAAACGTCTGCTTTTCGTGGACGACAGCATTGTAAGAGGAACGCAGATGCGGGAAACGGTGGAATTTCTCTATTCCAACGGCGCAAAGGAGGTTCATATGCGCTCCGCCTGTCCGCCCATAATGTACGGCTGCAAATATCTTAACTTCTCCCGAAGCAGGTCGGAAATGGAGCTTATAGCAAGGCGTGTTATCGACGAGCTGGAGGGATCGGAAGGCATAAAATACATAGACGAATACATAGATGAAAAGACGGAAAGAGGAAAGGCTCTTCGGGAAAAGATATGCAAGGAACTGAAACTTACCTCTATAGGCTTTCAGTCCTTGGAGGGAACGGAGCAGGCTGTGGGACTTGACGGCTGCAAGCTGTGCAGTTACTGCTGGAACGGAAAGGAATGAGGCAAATGTCCGGAAATATTCACGAGGAATGCGGCGTATTCGGCATTTACAGCCCCCGCTCCGCAGATGTGGCAATGCAGACCTATCTGGGGCTTTACGCCTTGCAGCATCGGGGGCAGGAGTCCTGCGGCATAGTGGTAAACGACAGGGGAGTGTTTACCTCTCACAAAGATTTGGGGCTTGTGCCGGAAGTCTTTGACAGTGATACGCTGGAATCTCTGGGGCAGGGGAACATCGCCGTGGGACATGTCCGCTATTCCACCACAGGCAACTCCAACCGTGCCAACGCCCAGCCCCTTGTGGTGCGCCATGTAAAAGGGCATATGGCAATAGCCCACAACGGCAACCTGACCAACGCTTATGAATTGCGCAACGAATTTGAGATGAAAGGCGCAATATTCCACTCCACCAACGACACCGAGGTAATTTCCTATGTCATCACCGAGCAGCGGCTCACCCGCCCGTCCATAGAAGCGGCGGTGGAGGGGGCTATGGAGCGGCTCAAAGGGGCGTATTCCCTTGTGGTGATGTCTCCGCAGAAGCTGATAGCCGCCAGAGACCCTATAGGCTTTCACCCGCTGTCTGTGGGAAAACTGGGGGACTTTTACGTAATAGCCTCCGAGACCTGCGCCCTTGACAGCATAGGAGCGGAATTTGTAAGAGATGTCCGACCGGGGGAGATACTCGTAATAGACAACAGCGGACTTCGCTCCATCGAGACTCATATTTCTCCCAAGCCCTATCTGTGCGTTTTCGAGTATGTCTACTTTGCCCGCCCCGATTCCGTGATAGAGGGATCGAGCGTTCATAAAGCGAGACTGCGGGCAGGGGAGTTTCTCTGGAAAGAACACCCGGCTCAGGCGGACGTGGTAATAGGCGTTCCGGACAGCGGACTTGACGCCGCCTTGGGCTTTGCCAACGCTTCGGGCATTCCCTACGGCGTGGGCTTTATCAAGAACCGCTATGTGGGCAGAACGTTCATACAGCCTTCCCAGGCACAGCGTACAAATTCCGTTAAAATAAAACTCAATGTCATCAAGGACACCGTAAGAGGCAAGAGGGTAGTTCTCATTGACGACAGTATCGTAAGAGGCACGACCTCCAAGCGGATAGTAAATCTTATAAGAGAAGCGGGAGCGAAGGAGATACACGTAAGAATTTCCTGCCCGCCCTTTATAAGTCCCTGCTATTTCGGCACGGACATCGACAGCAAGGAAAATCTCATCGCCTGTAAAATGTCCGTCCCGGAGATATGCGAAATGATAGGAGCGGACAGTCTCGGTTACCTTAGCGTTGATTCGGTGAACCGTCTTGCGGAAAATTCCGACTGCGCTTTCTGCGACGGCTGTTTTACGGGGAATTATCCCGCTCCCGTGCCAAAGGAGATACCCAAAGACAAATTCGAGATGAAAATAAACAAGACGGCAGAATTATCCCTCGGTACAACATGATCTTCATTCGGGGAACACCAATAAAAACAGCAGCATATTAGTCGAAAGGATTGAATTTATATGAAAAGTTTTTCTGAAAGCTACAAAGAAGCGGGCGTTGACGTAACCGCAGGCTACAAGGCGGTGGAGCTGATGAAAGCTCACGTTGCAAGGACATTTTCATCGGGGGTGCTGTCGGGACTGGGAGGATTCGGCGGTATGTTCGAGCTTGACACAAAGGGCATATCAAAGCCTGTCCTCGTTTCGGGAACGGACGGCGTGGGGACTAAAATAAAAATAGCCTTTATTATGGATAAGCACAGCACCGTGGGAATAGACTGCGTTGCCATGTGCGTCAACGACATTATCTGCTGCGGAGCAAAGCCCCAGTTTTTCCTTGACTATATCGCCTGCGGCAAGAATATTCCCGAAAAAATAGCGGAGATAGTTTCGGGCGTTGCCGAGGGCTGCGTTCAGGCAGGGTGCGCCCTTATAGGCGGAGAAACTGCCGAACACCCCGGACTTATGCCCGAGGAGGAATACGATCTTGCGGGCTTTTCGGTGGGAGTTGTTGACAAAGACAAAATCCTCGACCCCTACTGTCAGAAAGCGGGGGACACCGTTATTGCCGTCCGTTCGTCGGGAGTCCATTCCAACGGATTTTCTCTTATAAGAAAGGTTTTCAGCGTCAACGAGCAGAACCTTGCCCGTCACCAGTCCGACTTGGGGACGACCCTGGGCGAATGTCTCCTTACCCCCACAAGAATTTATGTAAAAGCCGTAATGAACCTTTTGGATAACGTTCACGTTAAATCTATCAGCCATATTACCGGCGGCGGCTTTTACGAAAATATTCCCCGTTCTCTGCCGGAGGGACTTACCGCCGTTATCGACAGAAGCACACTTCGCATACCGCCCATTTTCGAGCTTATCCAAAAAACAGGCAAGATACCCGAAAGGGATATGTTCAACACCTTTAATATGGGCGTGGGTCTTGCGGTGGTGGTTGACAAAACGGAAGCGGACAAAGCAGTCGCCGCCATTAACGAGGCGGGGGAAGAGGCGTATGTTATGGGCGAGCTTGCCGAGGGCGGCGAGGGAGTAATTATTAGGAGCTAGAGGTTAGAGAGCTAGAGGCTAGGCTCGGCAAGCCGGACTTAATTGCCGTTTTAAGGTCATTTCCCCGCCGCAGGCTAAACTCGGTAATCCGGATTTATCGGGGAAATTTTTAAGAAACTGTTGTTAAAATTCTTTGCTGTGCGGTGTTTCTCCCCGCCTTCGGCGGGGAGAAACACATCAGATCGGAAGGTGAACATATATGAAAACCGGAAAGCTCAAAGCCGCTGTGGCAATAGGCTCTGCGGCACTGCTGTGGTCGATACCCTCCCTTAACATTTTCGGCATAATCGGAACGATAATGTCTTGGTCGGCATACGGCGGGGGACGGCGGAAGACCGCCCTGGGAGCGGGAGCGTTTTACATTGCCGCCCTTGTTGTCAGCATTATTTTCGGGATATTGCTTGCAATTGCTTCAAAAGACTTTTTATCCTCGGAGTTTGGAGCGGGGCTTTCCGACCTGCTTCGGTTTTCCGTGCTGTTTTCCCTTTTCGGTGATGTTCTTTACTGCGCCTCCGCCGTATGCAGCTTCATAGGCGCAAAGGAACTTACGGGAGCGGAAGGCAAGGGATTTTTTGATTGATGAAAGGCGGGAGAATATGAAAAATATAGTGGTACTTGTTTCCGGGGGCGGGACTAACCTGCAAGCCCTTATCGACGCCCAAAAAAGAGGGGAGATACCCGGCGGGGAAATAACCTGCGTTATCTCCTCCAAAGAGGGAGCGTATGCCCTTGAGCGGGCAAATCGGAACGGCATAAAGACCCGCACGCTTGTCCGTAAAGACTATGCCGATGTTCACGAATACAGCAAAGCCATGCTCACAGCCCTTAACGAGGAAAAAGCCGATCTGGTGGTGTATGCTGGCTTTATGACTATCCTTGACGAGACGGTCTGTCAAGCCTACCCCAATAAAATGATAAACGTCCACCCGGCTCTTATCCCCTCATTCTGCGGCAAGGGATTCTACGGACTGCATGTTCACGAGGCAGTCCTCCAAAAAGGTGTTAAGGTGACCGGAGCAACGGTGCATTTTGTCACCGAGGTCTGCGACGGCGGACCTATTATCCTGCAGGATACAGTCCCCGTCCTTCCCGGTGATACTCCGGAAATCCTGCAAAGGCGGGTCATGGAAAATGCGGAATGGAAGATATTGCCGAAGGCGGTCGCTCTTTTCTGCGCCGATAAAATAAAAGTGGAAAAGGGCGTTACGGTCATTGATGAATAATGCCGGGAAATACAGCTCAACATAAAACGAAAGGACAGTGTCGAATTATGAGCGGTAATATGCCCCTTTGCTTTGACAAAGCGGAATATCAGTTTGAGGACGCTGTAAAAAGCTACTGTTCCATGTATGACAGGCAAGAATCGGAACTTTCCGATAAAGATTACAATGAAATTTGGAGGTATGCGGGAAATCATATAGGTTTCTTTATTACTTGGGTCATAAGAAAGGGCTTTTTGGGCGAGCTGCACACTTCCGACCCGGATGACACAGCGGCGGCGGAAAAGGTAAAAACAGGCGAAATGCTCGGAGTGGATTTTCTTCTTGAATTTTGCGACGGCAAACTTTATCCGGAGGATATGACCGATGAAGCGGCGGAATTTGCGGCGGATTTCTACGAGAGCAGTTATTTAAAAATCTACACCGATTTTGTTGCAGACGAGCTTGCCGACCTTCCCCTCGAATTTATAGGCACATGGGAGGATTATCTTGCCTTTGAGCCGATACTTGAAAAATGCTTTGAGGACAGGCAGAAGAGGGAAACTTCCGGAACTGACAGCTTTTCCCAAACGTCCCCCGAACCGAAAAAAGACAATGTCCTCGACCGCAAATGGAAACTGCTGTGACCGCTTAACATAAGGAGGCTTTTATGAACGAAGAAAAATTTACCGGAAAAGCGGACTTTTACGATAAATTTCGCCCCGCATACCCTCCCGCTGTCGCCGATTGGCTTTACGAAAAGACCGAAGCCGCAACCGCAGCGGACATAGGCGCAGGCACGGGGATATTTACCAAAGCCCTTTCCTCAAAGCCTTGGAAAATAACCGCCGTCGAGCCGAACCCGGACATGCGGGAGATACTCGCCCGAAACGCCCCCTTTGCCGAAATACTTTCCGCCTCCGCGGAAAATACAGGCATACCCGACCTCAGCATTGACCTTGTAACCGCTGCCACCGCCTTTCACTGGTTCGACAAAGAAAAATTCCGCCGGGAGTGCAAGCGTATCTTTACTCCCAAAGGCAAACTTGCCATTGTATGGAACAACCATGTTGAATGCCCTCTCATTGAGGAGCGCAACAGAATATTCCTCAAATATACCGGCATGTGCAACAGCGTTGCGGGGACAGCCTCCGAGGGAGACGATTTCCTGCGTAGCGGCTATTTTGCCGAAATGGAATACCTCAAAGAGGAACATTTTATTGATATGACCGAGGAACATTTTATAGGCTACTGCTTTTCCCATTCCTATTCGCCAAAGCGTGATGACGAGCGCAGCGAAGCCTTTGTAGGGGAACTTAAAGAAGCCTTTCATAAATTCGCCCGTGACGGAAAATTTCCCATGCCCTTTACTGCGGAATGCTATCTGGGAGAATTTTAAAAACCGCAAAATGAAAGCCGTTCAAGGAGGAATGACCTATGTACACCATAGAAGAAATAAAGCAGACCCTCACCCCGATATTTTCCGAATACAACGTAAAAAAAGCAGTGCTTTTCGGCTCATACGCCAAAAACTGCGCCGATGAAAAAAGCGATATAGACATCTGCGTTGACAGCGGACTGCGGGGGCTGGATTTTTTCGGACTTCTTGAAGATGTCTGCACCTCGGTAACATGTCCTGTGGATATGTTTGATGTTATTGAAATTAATACAGGCTCTAAAATGGAGCAGGAAATCCAAAAAACGGGAGTGGTTATTTTTGAGCGAGCGTGATATAAAGGTTTTAAAGAGTATTCGGCGTTATGCTGTGAAAATATCCGAATTTGTATGTGAATGTGCAAATGAAAAGGATTTTATTAATGATTTAAAAACTTGCAGCGCATGTTCACTATACCTTATTCAGATAGGCGAACTGGCAAAGAAGCAGTTGAGCGATGAGGCAAGAAATCTGACAAGTGACATTCCTTGGAAGAGGATTTACGGCTTGCGTAATCGCATTGTTCACGGATATGAGGATGTTAATTTTACAATGATTTGGGATATTATAAATAATGACATTCCGGACCTTATCAAAAAAATTTCTCAAACGTTGGATAATGTCAAATGACAGCCGCATTTAATTAATATTAAAGAAACAGGAGAATTATTATGTACACCATAGAAGAAATAAAGCAGACCCTCACCCCGATATTTTCCGAATAC
>JAMOZU010000082.1 GCA_023667745.1 Ruminococcus sp. | reverse complement strand
GTCAGACTTTAGAGGACTGCTTATCTAATCGCTCGTACTCTTAAATGATCCGAAAACCTTCCGAATCCCCTTGCCGGGCGGTCTTTTCTCCGCCGAAGGCGGGGAAAAGACCTTAAATCAGTTTAAAAAAGGCGGTGACTCCCTTGCCCCCAAAAAAACGAAAGTCCAGCGACAGCCGCATTGCCTCGCTCAAACTCCAGAACGCCGAGTACAACGAGCTGTACCGCAGCTGGCGCATAGCGCACAAGTCGGACGTGGGCTTCTATTACTCGGAAAATCCCGATGAGCTTACATGGAAGGACGGCGAGGGATTTATCGGAGAATTTCCCTTAGCGGACGAGCGCAGTGCAATGAGCCGTACAGCCTCTCTCATCGGCAAGACCCTTGTGATGTTCGCCCTGCTGGACTTTATAACATTATGGCTCTTTTCGGATATCCGCCTGGGGAGTACGTCTCTGGAAATGGCAAGAGGCGGCTTCTTTTCGGGGAGCGAAACTCCCGCTCTGATAATGTCCTATATCGTGAATATTGCAAGGCGCATTCTCCCTCAGTTTTACCTGTTTTACAAAATGAAAATGCCCCTGAAGGTCATGCTGCCTATGAAGATCGAAAACAAGCCTATGTTCCGGGCGGCTGTGCCTGCGGCAATGTTCGTTTTCGGGATAACAACGCTGCTGTCGGGAGCGGAAAGCTATGTACTGGTGTTTTTGGGCATAGACTCCGCCAACACCATATGGATACCCAAAGGCATACCGCATCTTATCCTGTCTGCCGCCCTGTACATCGTCATTATCCCCGTCATCAGCGAAATGATACACCGAGGGATATTTATGCAGGCACTCCGCCAGTTCGGGGACGGCTGCGCCCTGATATTTACCTCCGTCATCGCCGCCTTTACCTCCCCGGGACCTCATTCATGGATATTCACTCTCACCTATTCTTTTATCGTGGGTTTTTTCGTTATCCGCACAGGCTCGATACTTACGGGAATTTCCATGCGCATAGTTATGTCTGCGGGGACGTATGTTATGACATATCTCAGAATGGGCGGGGTCGATCCGTCGGTGTATCTCAACATTTCCATGCTGATAGTGCTTTTCTGCCTGCTTTTCGGGGGAGCGGGAATGATCGTTTTTATGAAAAAGCACAGCAATAAAATAAATCTCCCCTTTTACGGTATGTACATCTCCAACAAGGAAAAGGTCATGTGCATGGCAAGCGACCCATGGATACTGCTGTGGCTCAGTCTTACGCTGACAAACGCCATGCTGCGGTCGGTTTTGTAGGTGAACTGTGGACGGCAGGGATTACATGAAAATGGCATTGCGGCTTGCAAAAGAAGCGGCAGAGTCGGGGGAAACTCCCGTGGGAGCGGTTATCGTAAGGCGTTCGGACGGACTTGTTGCGGGACGGGGGAGAAACCGCCGCGAAGTGTTGCGCAACGCTCTTGCCCATGCGGAGCTGGAAGCCATAAACGAGGCATGCGGGACTTTGGGGGGCTGGCGGCTCACGGGCTGCGATATGTATGTTACCTTAGAGCCTTGCCCCATGTGCGCGGGAGCGGCTGTGAACGCACGGATAGACAGGATAGTCTATGCCGCTGCCGATAACAAAAGCGGGTTCTGCGGGTCGGTCTCGGATATTTCCAAAGTAAAGGGGCTATACCGCCCGCAAATTTCGGCAGGGCTTATGGCGGAGGAAAGTTCCCTTATCATAAAGGATTTTTTCGGAAATTTACGGCAAAGGAGAGGAACGAAAACGGACAGCGTTAAACTTGTAAAAGCCCAAACGGAGGATCAGCTGCGGCGTATTGCCGCCATTGCCGATGAGATATGGCGGGAATACTGGACGGAGCGGTTGCCGGAGGGGCAGGCGGAATATATGATAAACCGCTTCTGCACCTATGAGGCGGAGGTTTCGCAGATAGAAAACGAGGGCTGCAGCTATTATTTCATCAAGCAGGGCGGCAGGGACATAGGCTATACGGTGTTAAAGCCCGACAGTGACGGCAGGCTTTTCCTGTCGAAGCTGTATCTTTACAAAGAGGAACGGGGAAAGGGCTGTTCCAGGCAGGCAATGGAACGGATATTCGACATAGCCCGCCGTGACGGACATTCCGCAGTTTGGCTCACCGTCAACAAGCACAACGACCACGCCATAGCCGTCTACAAAGCCTTAGGCTTCACCGTCATCGGCGAAGGAGTTACCGATATAGGCGGGGGTTATGTGATGGACGACTATTATCTGGAGGCTAGGCTTCCAGAAGCTAGTCATTAGAGGATAGAGGCTAGAATTGGCGGTTTGAGAAAACAGGCGAAAAGTGCTAAAATTCCAGCCTCTAGCCGTCTAGCAACTAGCCAATAGTAGGCTGGCGGCTAGAGTCGGCGGAATGGGGATATAAGTTGAAACGTGCATTATGCACAAATGTTAAAAAACCGAGGCGGGAGTGAAAGAGCAACGGAGGCTGATTTTCTAGCCTCTAACCTCCAGCCTCCGTTAGGAGGACTCCGGATGAGTAGTTATTATGTGGACGAGCAGACCTTACGTGAGGTCATCGAAATGGTGGGGAAAACAGCGGCGGCGGCTTGCATTTCCTCGTTTCTGGGCGGGGTGGTGCTGAACACCATTGTAAGCGTAAAGCCCACTAAGATAATGGTGGAGAACGGCATTCCCGCCTGTGTGTACACCGTGGGCGAAAAGGATGCACCGAGGGCGGTGTATGTGACATCTCACCGCAGCCGTGCCGACTGGCGGCCGGTGATATTTTTCGGGGCAGTCTTTGCGGCATGCAAGTATATATTGGATTACAGGGAGAAAAATGTACCCAACGTTAAATGATGTGTTATTTTCCCCGCCGCAATGGGCATAAATGCCGGGGAAAATAACGCAAGAAACACAAGTTAAAAAAGGAGTAAATTTCAAGTGGCTAAAAAGAAAGATTACGACAACGAAAGTATAGTGGTTTTAAAAGGTCCGGACAAGGTAAGAAAACGCCCGGCGGTAATTTTCGGCTCGAACGATCTGGAGGGCTGCAAGCACTCGGTATTCGAGATAATCTCCAACTCCATAGACGAGGCAAGGGACGGCTACGGCGATAAGATAATCGTCACACGCTATGCCGACAAGTCTATTGAGGTTCAGGACTTCGGGCGGGGCTGTCCCGTGGACTTTAACCAAGCCGAACAGCGGTTCAACTGGGAGCTTGTTTACTGCGAGATGTATGCGGGCGGCAAGTACAGCGACAACGAGTATGAGTTTTCACTGGGGCTTAACGGGCTGGGGGCGTGCGCCACGCAATTTGCCTCGGAGTATATGGACGTTGAGATATTCAGGGACGGTTTCAAGTACAATCTCCATTTTGAAAAAGGGGAAAATGTGGGGGGGCTGCAAAAAGAACCCGCCAAGTCCCGCCAAACAGGCACACGCCAGCGTTGGAAGCCCGACAAAGAGGTGTTTACCGACATTAAAATTCCCCGTGAGTATTTTTCCGAGATGATGAAAAAACAGGCGGTGGTAAACCCGAAGGTCACCTTCGTTTTTCGCTGGGAGATTGCCGATGGGGAGTTTGAAGAGGAGACCTTCTATTACGAAAACGGCATTACCGATTATCTCAACGAGATAGTGGGGGATGAAGCTCTTACCGTAGCGCAATTCTGCTCCTGCGAGCGCAAGGGCAGAGATGCCGAGGACAGACCGGAGTATAAAATGAAGCTGTCCTGCGCATTTGCCTTTTCCAAAACGGTAAGCTTTCAGGAATACTATCACAATTCCAGTCTGCTGGAATATGACGGCACACCCCAAAAAGCCGTCCGTCAAGCCTTCCGCTCCTCTATAGACAATTACATGAAGTCCAACGGAAAGTATCTGAAAAACGAAAAATCCATTAAAGACGACGACATTGCCGACAGCCTTGTGCTGATATATTCCGGCTTTTCCACGGCAAATTTCACTTCCTATGAGAATCAGACCAAGAAAGCCATTACCAACAAGGCTATTTACGACAATATGGTTGACTTTTTGAAGAGTCAGCTGGAAGTCTATTTCATAGAAAACCCCGACGATGCAGGGAAAATATGCGAGCAGCTTCTTATAAACAAGCGCAGCAGGGAGTCTGCCGACCGCATTAGGGCAGGCACGAAAAACAGCCTCACAAAACAGATAGACCTTGCCAATATGGTGGAAAAGTTCGTGGACTGCCGCACCCGTGACAAAAGCCGCAGGGAAGTTTATATCGTTGAGGGAGACTCGGCTCTGGGTTCGTGCAAGATAGCCCGCAACTCGGAATTTCAGGCGATTTTCCCTATCCGGGGAAAAATTCTCAACTGCCTTAAAGTGGACTACGACCGCATTTTCAAAAGCGAGGTCATAACCAATATGATAAAGGTCTTGGGCTGCGGCGTGGAAGTGAAAAGCAAGGCAAACAAGGACTTGTCCCTGTTCAGTCTTGAAAATTTCCGCTGGAACAAGGTGATAATCTGCACTGATGCCGATTACGACGGCTTTCAGATACGCACCCTTGTTCTTACCATGATCTACCGCCTTACCCCCACTCTTATAGACAAAGGCTATGTATATATCGCCGAATCTCCCTTGTATGAGATAACCACCAAGAATATGACATATTTTGCCTATGACGAGCAGGAGAAATCGGAGATACTAAAAAAGATAGACGGCGAGAAATACAAGCTGGAGCGTTCAAAAGGACTGGGCGAAAACGACCCGGACATGATGAGCCTTACCACCATGAACCCCGATACACGGCGGCTTATCAAGGTAAACCCCGCCGACGCCGAGGAAACAGCGGAAATGTTCGATCTGCTTCTGGGCAACAACCTTGAAGGGCGCAAAACCTATATCGCCGAAAACGGCAGCGCATATCTGGAGATGGCGGATATAAGTTAGGGGATAATATTTGTTACCGTCTGCGGCTGTATAATACAGAGTTTTTCTCCGCCTTACGTTGGGGAAAAGCATGCCCGTAAGGCGGGGATTTGTATGATCTGACTGCAAATGGCTTAATACAAATCCCACAATTCTAACGGGGATTAGTATAAAACCGTAAGTCTCCGCAAATTTGAACAATTTGGGAAAAGGCACGGTCTTTTGACCGAACAAAGACCGTTTGGGAATATTAAAAAAATATGCCTTGCAAACCTTTGTGACAAGCGGTTTGCAAGGCGTAAATGCGTATGAGCCATTGGGGATTTGAACCCCAGACCCCCTGATTAAAAGTCAGATGCTCTGCCGGCTGAGCTAATGGCTCGTATTTTCAATGCTTTATTATTATACCAAAACCAAAATGATTTGTCAAGAGGTTTTTGGAAAAAACTTGAGATTTTACATTTTGTTAATATTTAGAGAGTTTGAAATACGGCTTTTCAAAATATTTCTCCGTACCTTTACTGCGGCAATGCAAACACCCGTACACGCCCGCAATGAAAATGCACCCTGTCACTTCGGAAAAATAATTTAAATTCGCTCTTGAAAAATTATGCTATGTATGGTATAATTATAAAAACGCATTTTTCGGAGTGATAAAATGTACAAAAAAAATATATCCGGATTCAGGAAACATCTGGACTTTATCCTTATAGACCTTTTCTGCCTCGAGCTGTCCTTTGTCCTGTCGGCTCATATAAGGAACGGGCTTCATTTCAGTGTACTTGACAGCGAACTTTACCGCACGACCGCCGTAATGACGGGGGCTGCCTGCCTTTTCTGCGCATCATACCTCGATTCCATGAAAAATATCCTCAAGCGGGGAGCGGGGAAGGAGTTATACACAAGCATTATGCAAAGTGCGGGAGTGCTGCTGCTGACGAACCTTTTTCTCTTTGCGGTAAAGCAGGGCGATTCCTTTTCCAGAATAGTGCTGTTCCTTACAGCCGCATTGTACTGTGCAATGTCATTCGGCATGAGGTGCTTGTGGAAGAAGATACTGCGGCGGCGGATAAAGTCCGCCCCCTCAAAGCTGCTGATAATCTCGGATATGGAAAACACCGGCGGCATTACCGGAAGTATCAGGGCTGACAAAACCAAGAATTACGATATTTGCGGCATTGCCCGCCTGAACGAACGGGGTTCGGAAACGGCAGCGGGGGATGTGCCTGTTATTGCGGCGGGGGAAAAGGAGATAATAGAGATAATATGCAGGGATTGGGTGGACGAGGTGTTCATCTGTCTTTCCGGCGGGAATGCTGTACCTTCCGAGTTTATCGACAAACTTATTTCAACGGGCGTTACCATACATATTTCCATACCGGATATATGCACAATGCCGCTTAACCGCTGCATAATAGAAAAAATAGCCGGAAACACTGCCATTACCTTTGCCATGCGGACGGCAAAGGCCGAGCAGCTTTTTATCAAGCGGCTGATAGATATTCTCGGCGGTATTGCGGGCTGCATTATAACGGGAGTTATATTCATTTTCCTTGCCCCCGCCATAAAGCTAAGTTCTCCGGGAAAGGTTTTTTTCTCCCAGGAACGGATAGGGCTTAACGGGAAAAAATTCAGAATGTATAAATTCAGGAGCATGTACAGCGACGCCGAAAGCCGAAAAAAAGAGCTTGCTTCCCAAAACCGCATTGCGGACGGCATGATGTTCAAACTGGATTACGACCCCCGCATTATCGGCTGCAAAATGCTGCCGGACGGCACTGTAAAAAAGGGGTTGGGGAACTTTATACGGGAAAGCTCCCTTGATGAATTTCCCCAGTTCTTCAATGTGTTAAAGGGGGATATGTCACTTGTGGGGACGCGCCCGCCCACAACAGACGAATGGGAACGCTACGAGCTGCGCCACAGAGTGCGAATGTCCATAAAGCCGGGGATAACGGGCTTGTGGCAGATAAGCGGCAGGAGCGGCATAACCGACTTTGAGCAGGTTGTGGAACTGGATAAAAAATACATAAACGAATGGAGCATAGGTCTTGACCTGAAAATTCTTCTCAAAACCGTTTTGGTGGTAATAAAAAGAAAAGGCTCCATGTAGGGAAGATTATTAACGGCATAATATAAACTTAACACCAATATTATTCCTGCCTCTTAAAGCGGCAGTATTATGTTTTACAGGAGGGTATGTATGGGACATCTGAAGGAATACATAAACAAAACAGGCGGGGAACAGCTGCTTTATTACACGGCTTTTTTCCTGATAGTCACCGCCGCATACATGCGGACCACCATGTTCGGCATTCCCTTTCAGGTCATAGATTTCACGGAGCTTGCGGGCTTTATCGTTATGTTCATCAAAATAGTAAAATACCGGCGCAATGATACAAGGCTTTTCCTGACGATCTTGGGCATTATAGTGCTGGCGGCTCTTACGGCAACTTTGTCGGAGGATCAGGGCATGGTGCTGGGGCTTGCTCTGGTAACCGTCGGAGCTGTAAACGTGCCCTTCAAAAAAATCGCCAAGGAAAACTTTTTCATCACCTTTATTATCCTTGCCGCCGCCGTGATATGCTCGCTGACGGGAGTTATAACAAACCTTCGGTATGATGACCCGCGGGGCGTGCGGAACGCTTTCGGCATAGGCTATCCCACGGATTTTGCGGCGCATGTTCTGTTTACGATGATGTCTTTTGTCATAGCCTATGAGGAAAAACTGAATATTTTCCACTCGGCGGCGGGGATTTTTATTGCGGCTGTGATTTACAAATTCTGCAAAACAAGGGTGGACTGTATCTGCATAATCCTGCTTTGTATCGGCGTTTTTGCGGTAAAGTTGCTTAAAGGTAAAAACGTTCCCCGCCTGCTCAAAAAGCTGTGCGCCGGGGTATGCACATGGAGTATGCCCATTGCGGCTGCGGTCATGATCCTTCTCACAGCGGCATACACGCCGGATTCGCCGATACTGTCAAAGCTCGACAGTATCCTCTCAACCAGACTTTCCTTGGGAAGAAGGGGCTTTGACAACTATCCCCTTACTCTTTTCGGGCAGTATGTGGAGCTGATAGGATTCGGCGGCTCTACCGCTCCGAGACCCAATTATTTTTTCTTGGACTGCTCTTACATCTACTGCTTGCTGAAATTCGGCATTATACCTACCCTGCTGCTTCTCGGAGCATATGTTTACATAAGCGGACGTTTCAGGCACAGCGGGATAATGCTGTGGCTTATTGCCGTTACGGCTCTTAACTGCATGATAGCCCATCATCTTCCGGACACGGCTTATATTTTCTTTACCGCCGCCGTGTTTGCTCAGATCGGGGAGACGGACAGCTTACATATCCAAAATAATTTACAAGGGAGTACGGATAATCCATGAACGGCAAACCGGATAAAATCCATAAAAACGTTGTTGGATATATGATTGAAAAAAACATATGAAAGAGGTATTTCAATGAAATTCAAATTAAGAGCTGATTTTACCGAGCGCATACCATTAATTATACGCAGAAGAAATAATGTCGTATATTTTCAAACGCAAATTGAAGTTGCAGAAGATGCCGGACAGCAGCGTAGGGTATACAGTGAAGAATACAAAACCGATGAACATAATATCAAAAAAGTTGGAACGCTTGCATTCGAGCTTTTGAAAAAATTGCGGGAGACCCGTATCCCGAAAAAAATGTTGAGCTTGCAAGCGGAAGTAATTTGACTGTATCACCACCCCGTGACAAGCATTTTTCCGATAACGATGATTACGGAGCAGGGGAGCTGTATCAGGCATATACGTATTTTCCGAGGGAGGATTCCGAGGAATGGTCGGGGGTGTTTTATATCGGAATGGCTGCAGAGCTTGACGGTGAAATAAGTGAAGAAAATATCCGAAAGGCTTGGGAAAGGCAGAACGGCAAGGCGGATTCTTTTGAGGTCAAGGCGGTTGAACATGGCATTTTCAAATTCCGTGCGGAAATGAAAAACAAAAAAGTTCACCGAATTTCCTACCTTTTGGAGATTGCCGAGTGTGATTTGTTGGACTGCACCATGGAGCTGTATAAACCGAACAGCCGAAAGAAGCTTGATGAGAAGCTGGTGGGGGTGTTTGAGGAGTTTGCTTTTCGGTGCAGGTTCAAGGGTTAATTTTTCGGTTTAAGTTTTTGCAGCCTGCATAGGGTCGGTTTTTTTACATCCGATACATTGTTCCGGGGAAATTCAATTTCCGGGGCAAATCTTCATTAACCGTTGACAGGAGCGAAAAAATGTGATATAATAGAAACAGGGAAAAAACAAGAGACGGAAAAATAAGGAGATGCCGAAAAATGGAACGGGAAATAATACCTGTTAAGCTGGATATAATGTTCAAAACCATCTTTTCCACGGAGGAAAATGCGGATATTCTCAAAGACCTGCTGTCGAGCCTGC
>JAMOZU010000081.1 GCA_023667745.1 Ruminococcus sp. | reverse complement strand
ACCATGCCGCCGTCGGGAACGCCGCCGATGTTTGCAGTGTCATCGGTGATGATCTCAACGCCTTCGCCGTTTTCCGCATCCGAGGGTTTATCCGAGTTGTTGAGATAAATTTCCGTATATATATTGTACAGTTCGTCGTAAGACCCTACCTGCACAGCCTTGTAATCTATCTCGCTCTCTATCTCTTCCGAGCGTCTGTTTATCTCGTTGTATGCGGCAAATCCGCCCGCCAGTGCAGCGAATGCAGCCGCCGCAGCCAGTGTACGCATAATTACCGAACGCCGGGATCTTGAACGCTTTGCCGAAACGACTCTGCCGCCTGTCTCCTTCGCCCCGCCCGTTTCTGTTTGTATGGGCGTTATCCCCCGCAACATCTCTTCTATCCGCTCCGGAGAAAGCTCATCGGGGACTTCTATCTCTTCAATAGCCGCCTTAAGCCTCTTGTCAAAACTCATGCTTCCGACCTCCTTTCTTTTGGGATTTAACTAACCTATAAGTTTCCTCAATTTGGCTTTAGCCCTTGCCGCCTTTGAACGGACGGTATTGGCGTTCGTGCCGAGCATCCGAGCTGTCTCCTCACTTGAATACCCTGCCACCGCACCGAGTGCCAGCACCATTTTCTCTTCCTCCTCGAGCTGTGCAAAGCCTTCCATTACCTCCAGACCCTCGAAGTTTATCTCCTGTTTAACATCTTCAAGCTTGGATTCGTCCACGTCATCGAAGTCACGGCGGAATTTGTTTATCTGTATATATTCCTTCCGCTTGTTTTTTATTTTTACGGTAAGGATCTTTGTTATCCACGCCTTAAACGCCTTCGGTTCACGTAATTTTTTTATGGAAGTGTACGCCTCGAGCACTGTGTCGCTAACCACATCGGAAGCGTCGTGCTGATTGTTCAGGTTCAGAAGAGCGATACGGTACAAGTCCTTGTAAACAAGGGAATAAAGTTCGGCAAACGCTCCTGCATCTCCCGCCTGTGCACGTCTTACAGAGGCGGTAAAATCCAAGCTCATAGTATCTGATCACCTCGCACCCGCCTTTGCAGCAAAGCGGATTGATAATGACATTGTACCGATTCTATATATTTTTTTCGCTCTTTTTGAGCCCTGTCATATATATAGTGGAGATTTTTCTTCAAACTGTTGCAAACATTTTTCACTTTTGTAAATACTCACAAATACGGCTGCTTTATCATATTGATTTATAAGCATTTTGCACAATTTGTCGCTCAATATCTCAATATCCCGATACCTGTCAAAGGAAACATATCAAAAAAATTTCCGGCTTACAGCGTTATACACGCCATGTCACATACTATTATTTTACTACAAAAAAAACTTTCTGTCAAGCATTTTGCAAAAATCCTCTTCACATATAAACGTAAATAAATTATGAATATTTTTCCTGTTTTGGAAAAATACGTAAAAAATTTCCCCCGCTTTTATACAGGGGGAAACATTTCAAGATTCAATTTTCACCGTATACCTCATGCCAACAGCTCCTCAAACATTTTATCCACATCATCATAACCCTTGTATTTTCCCGGTTCTCTTTTCATATCCCGGACTTCTCTCAGCGCAGCCATAGTTTCCTCATTGGGCTGTCCGTCTCCCGTTGTGTTATCTCCGAACATAAGAATAAACGCATTTATCTGCTCATCGGTAAAATATTCAATAATATTCAGGGCTTTTTCTCTTGCGCTCATACATACACAACTCCTTTTATATACATTATACTCCCCGTTCACCCCCTTGTCAAGAAAAATTTTATTCTCCCCCACGAAAATCAATTCTTATTTTATCGGGTGATTTTGGAGCAGCTGTACTCGAAAAATCAGATGTTTTTTCGTTGTCTTTCCCCGCCGTAGGCGGGGAAAGACAAGAGCCTTATCGAAAAATTTATTTCCGTGTATTCTCCCCACAAAAATCAATTTTTAAATTATCTTTTACCAATGTTGAATAACGCAAAAAAAATCAAATATTTTTGTGAATTACTCAAATAAATAGGGGGTGTTTTCCCCGCCGCAGGCGGGGAAAACACCTTAAATCAGCGATTCATTAAACATGCTCTTTCACCCTTACCGCAAACTCCCCGTCCTTAAGCTCAAACTCGGCGCAGCAGCCTTTGGCTATCTCCCCGGAAATAAGCCCGCAGCTCAACAGGTTCTCCACCTTTTCCGTTATGATATGCCGCAGTCCTCTTGCTGCCGAGGGGGACTTTGCCGCCTCTCTTGTAAGAGCGTCCACCGCATCCGGGGCAAATTCAAGGGATATTTCCATTTGAGCCGCCCGTGTGCAAAGCTCGTTAAGGAGCTTATTCGCCAGCGAATGCAGTTCGCTTTCGCCCAGTTTGTCGAAAACTATAACCTCGTCCACACGCCCCAGCAGTTCCGGGCGGAAAAAGCGGCGCATTTCTTTCATAACGTCCGCCCTTGCCCGCTTTCGTTCCGTCTCTCGGTCGGCGATGCCCTCAAAGCCCAGTCTGCCCGTTTCCCCGGAATTTCCCGCGCCTATGTTGGAAGTCATTATAATGACCGTGTTGGCAAAGGACACCCGCCGCCCTTTGCCGTCGGTAAGAATGCCGTCCTCCAGAATTTGCAGGAGAATATTGGACAGATCGCCGTGAGCTTTTTCTATCTCGTCAAACAATATCACCGAATAGGGCTGCCGCCGCACCTGCTCGGTAAGCTGCCCGCCCTCTTCATAGCCCACGTACCCCGGAGGCGAACCTATAAGCCGTGACACGCTGTGCTTTTCCATATATTCGGACATATCAAAGCGGATAAGCGCATTGCCGCTGTCAAAAAGGCTTTGGGCAAGGGCTTTCGCCAGCTCGGTTTTCCCCACGCCCGAAGGTCCCGAAAATATAAACGACCCCACCGGACGTTTCGGGTCACGAAGACCCGCCCTGTTGCGGCGGACAGCGTTGGCAACGGCTTTTACAGCCTCTTCCTGCCCTATCACTCTCTCATGAAGCTCCTCTTCAAGCCGCAGCAGACGTTTGCCCTCGTCCTCGGTCATTCTTGCGGCGGGAATGCCCGTGGCGGCGGACAGCACCGCCGCTATACAGTCAGGAGTGAGGCAGGGTCTGCCCGCTGCCTCTGCTGTTTCGTCCGTTTCTGCAGACAGGGAAGTTCCCGTGCGTTTGGTTTTACGGGGATTTTTTGCGAGGGCGTTTTTCAGTTCATCGTCAAATCCCGCTCCCCCTCCTCCGCTGCGGCTTATGCGCAGTTCGGACGCCGCCTCGTCTATAAGGTCTATGGCTTTGTCGGGAAGACACCTGTCCGTAAGATACCGCACGGACATATCCACAGCCGCTTTTACTGCCTCCGCCGTTATCCTGACATTGTGATAATCCTCATAGCAGGGACAAAGCCCGGATATTATCCTTACAGCCTCGTCGGGAGTGGGTTCTTTTACCGTTACCTGCTGAAATCGCCGCTCAAGAGCGGAATCCTTGCCGATGAATTTCCTGTACTCGTCAAAGGTGGTGGCACCTATTATCCGCAGCTCCCCTCTGGCAAGCTGGGGCTTCAAAATATTGGCGGCATCTATCGCCCCTTCTGCCGCTCCCGCTCCCACGATGGTGTGAAGTTCGTCGATAAAAAGAATGATATTGCCGTTTTCCGTTACCTCGTCAATGCACTGCTTTATCCTGTCCTCAAAGTCACCCCGGTATTTCGCTCCCGCAAGCATGGATGTAAGGCTCAAAGAAAAGATATGCTTTCCCCTGAGAGTGTCGGGGACGTTACCGGAGGCTACCGCCATTGCCACCCCTTCCGCCACGGCTGTTTTCCCCACTCCCGCCTCTCCCACAAGGCAGGGGTTGTTTTTCGTGCGGCGGGACAGGATGCGTATGACTCTCGCTATCTCGTTTTCACGGCAGAATACCGGGTCACACTTGTTTTCCGCCGCAAGTACCGTCAGGTCTCTTCCATACTTTATCAGCGTTGGGGCTTTTGTTATGGGCGGATAGTATTTCACATCAAGGCTCGTAAGTCCCCGGCAGGTGTTTATTATCCCCGCAGGGCTTGCGCCTATGTCGGATATGATGTTCACAGCCGTGCAGTTTTCCTCTCGCATGAGGGCGGACAGGATATGCTCTGTTCCCGCCAGTCCCCCGCTGCTGATATGTGCGGCATTGCCTGCGCTCCCCAGTATGCGTGCGACAGCGGGGGTGACAGACTCGCTGCCCACCAATGTGGGATCGCCTCTTCCTATAAGCCGCACTATCCTGCCCATGACTTTATCCTCCGTGACTCCGCAGGCTTTGAGAACTCCCGCCGAAGTGCTGCCGCTTTCTCCTGCCAGAGCCAGCAGAAGATGCTCGCTTCCCACATAGGTATGTCCCAATTTCCCCGCCTGAATGAACGCTTTGTTGACAACGGTATTGGCTTTTTTGGTAAACAGCTCGGTATTGTACATTTTAAATTGCTCCTTTGCAAGGTATTCGGGACAGCCCGGCAAGCGTATCCGATATTTTTGATAAGGAAAAATTCTCCGTAATATTCCGTAATATAATTATGCCCTGATTTTTCCGGCTCAACCAAAATTTTTTCGGGGAAATGATCTTTCGGGCAATGACCAAATCGGTTTTTAATTATCCGCAAACTCTGAATATCCTTATATTATGCGTTTTTTCTCCCATGAAAAACGGGAGGCAAACCTTAACTCGGTAATTAGTTTATGCCGTCATATTTTATTATGCCCTGCCTGAGCCAAAATACCTGTCATATTCTGCGGACGGGAAATGTATTTTTTATCGGCAAAAAACCGGAGAATTTTTCATCTCCGGTAAAAATAAAAAATTGTATTTGATACGGAACATCAACTTCGGTACGCATTTTTTCAATCCCGCTTACGGTTTCACTGCCCGCAAGTGCATCCTTATGGCTATACTGATCCCCGTTAGAATTACGGAGAAAAAGAAGCCGCAAAAATTCATATATGATTTTATGCGGCGGCTGATTCCCGTAATTCAATGTGGGATTTGTAACATTTTACCCTCTCGCCCTCATGGCATTGAGCACCGCCAGTACGCAAACGCCCACGTCCGCAAAGACAGCCGCCCACATATTGGCAAATCCCAGCGCACCCAGAAGGAGTACAAGGAGTTTTACCCCTATGGCAAATACCGTGTTCTGACGGGCTATAAAGAGCGTTTTGCGGGATATGGCAATGGCATCGGCGATCCTTTTGGGATCGTCGTCCATAAGAACGATGTCCGCTGCCTCAATGGCGGCGTCCGAACCCATTGCACCCATTGCTATGCCTATGTCCGCACGGGTAAGGACGGGAGCATCGTTTATGCCGTCTCCGGTGAATACGAGTGTTTCGCCGGGAAGCTTTTTCGTAAGAAGTTCTTCCAGTACGTCCACCTTATCGCCGGGGAGAAGTTCGGCATGTACCTCATCTATCCCCAAAGTCCCCGCAACCGTTTGGGCGGTTTCCTTGCTGTCCCCCGTAAGCATAACGGTTTTGCGGACTCCCATTTCACGCAGGCGTTTAAGTGCCGCAGACGTACCCTCTTTGATAACGTCCGCTATGAGTATACAGCCTGCATACACTCCCTCAACGGCTATGTGAACTGCCGTTGAACCGCTCCGTACACTGTCGGGGAGATGTATTTTTTCGGCAGACATAAGCTTCGTATTTCCCGCCAGTACCTTCTTTTTGTCGATAACGGCCGACACGCCGAATCCCGCTTTCTCCGAAACTTCTCCCAAGCGGGACAAATCCTGCGAACCGATTTTTTTCATACATGCGTTTTTCAGCGAAAGGGCTATCGGGTGGTCGGAATAGCTTTCAGCCAGTGCCGCATAGGACAGAAGTTCATCTTCCGTAAATCCCTTTTGGGGAACGGCTTTTGTCACCTCGAAACTTCCCTTTGTAAGCGTTCCGGTTTTGTCGAACACCATGATCCCCGCCTTTGCAAGGGATTCAAGATAGTTGCTGCCTTTGATGAGTACGCCTTTTTTTGCGGCTCCTCCCAGTCCCGAAAAGAAACTTAAAGGGATTGAAATAACAAGGGCGCAGGGGCAGGAGATAACAAGGAAGGTCATAGCTCTGTATATCCATTTCATAAAGTCCATGCCGTCAAAGAAAGGCGGGATAACGGCAAGAGCTATTGCCCCGAACACCACGGCGGGAGTGTATACCCTCGAAAAGGAGGATATGAAATTCTCGCTGACGGATTTTTTCTCCCTTGAATTTTCCACCAGCTCCAGAATTTTCGACACCGTGGAACTGCCGAAATCCTTTGTTACTTTTACCCGTATCAGCCCGGTAAGATTGATGCAGCCGCTGATAACGCCGTCCCCGGGGGCTAAATCACGGGGCAAAGACTCGCCTGTAAGGGCGGAAGTGTCCGCAGAAGATGTCCCCTCGGCAACAATGCCGTCCAAAGGAATTTTCTCCCCCGGCTTTACGGTAATAATATCGCCGGGGTGAACATCCTCCGGGCTTACCCACACAAGCTCCCCTTGTTCGTTTTCCATGTTGGCGTAATCCGGGCGTATGTCCATAAGCTCGGAAATGGAGCGGCGGGATTTTGCCACAGCGCAGGACTGGAACAGCTCTCCCACCTGATAAAAGAGCATTACCGCCGTTCCCTCGGCATATTCCCCGGTAACGAATGCGCCAACGGTGGCTATGGTCATAAGAAAGCATTCGTCAAAAAACTGGAGATGAGCGACCCCCAGGACAGCCTTCCTCACTATGTCATAGCCTATGACAAAATAGGGAACAAGATAGGCAATAAGCTGCACCCAAGGAGCTGCCTCAACAAAGCTGAAACAGACCATTTCCGCCGCCAGTATCACAAAACTGACGATTATTCGGATAAGCGTTTTTTTCTGCTTTCGGGTCATAAAAATTCCTCCTCTGCAATGCCGGGCGTTTTTCCCCGCCTTACGGCGGGGAAAAACGAAATATCTCTCCAAAGCATTTGCGCCGGTCTCAAAAATCACATAAGAATAACGCAGTCCGGCTCTACCTTTTTGCAGACCTTGACCACCTTTTTCATAATGTCGTCGAACTTGTCGTCAACGGCATCGATAGTCATTTTCTGACTGATGAAGCTGACGGAAGCGGAATTTACGCCCTCTATCTTGCAGATGGCGTCCTGCATTTTCTGTGCGCAGTTGGCGCAGTCCAGATCCTCAAGGACAAATGTTTTTTTCATAATGATCAAACTCCTTTGTATAATAATTTATTTGAGGGAAGCACCGGTCAAACAGATTTTTAAAATCATACCCGCCTGAAAAAGATTTTTCAGGCAGTATTTTCATACCTTAGACCGGAATTTCCCCGAAAGCCCTGCGGCTTTTCATTCACTCTTCAACATGCTCCATACCCGTCTCTATAATGCTGCTGACATGTCCGTCGGCAAGAGCGTAGAACACCACCTTGCCCTCCCGCCTTGCCTTTACCAGCTTGTTGTTTTTAAGTACCCGAAGCTGATGGGAAACAGCGGTCTGGCTGAGTCCCAGAAGCTGCGCCATGTCGTTTACGCAAAGCTCCGACTCGAAAAGAGCGTAGAGAATGCGTATGCGGGTGGTGTCCCCGAAGACCTTGTACAATTCCGCCAGGTCGTACAATATCTCGTCCGGGGGCATATTTTCCATGACCTTTTTCACCACGTCCTCATGGGCGCAGAGATATTCGTCTGTATTTTCAGCCATATCCGATACACTCCTTTCCTCAGTTGGTTATTACGGCATATGCGGCGGGGACGGCTCCCTTGACATATGTTACCTCAAAGCCGCTGCAACCTGTCTCCCGAGTTATTTTCTCAATGAACTTCCGGTAGCTTTCAAAGCGGTACCCCTTGGCGGGGGAAAATCCCATAAGCCTGAATATGCCGATAACAAGGCGGGAAATGAACCGCTCCTCGCTGATGTATGTGGACAGCAGCAGTTTATACAAATCCCTCATTGAATTATGGGATTCAGCCGCCGCAAAAAATCATAAATGCAAATTTTTTGCGGCGGATTCATCTCCATAATTCTAACGGGGATTAGTATTACCTCCCTTTTTTGTAACACGGACAAGTTCATGAGCGGCTTTTGCAGGATCGGGCAGCAGGTGAAGCACATTCCCCGCAATGACCTTATCGAATGCACCATCCCTGACTTTCAGCTCGCATATGTCACGGACAGCAAAGCGAACGTTGCTCACACCCCTGAACCTTGCTTTTTTTGCGGCGGTTCGCACCATCTCCCCCGACAGGTCGGAGGACAGCACCTTACGGGCTTTTTTTGCGGCGGCAAATGTCAGCATTCCCGTCCCCGAAGCGCAGTCGAGAACAATATCTCCGGGAGAGATATTTTCCTCCGTGATACGCTCCATACGCCTTGCGGCAGAACGGTTCACCAGTTCCATTATGTCATACACGCCCGCAACCTTATCCCAGAAACTTTTCATCGGCTGTATCGCTCCTTTTACGGATATTATACAAATTCGCCTCGATGTGCAGGCAAAAATCCCGCCTAAGATACACGCCTGAATTTTTTACACATTCGGATTGCAAATCCGTATTACCGGAAACTTTCACAGTTTATACTAATCCCCGTTAGAATTATGGAGATGAAGCCGTCGCAAAAACTTGCATATATGGTTTTTTCGGCGGCTGAATCCCATAATTCAATGAGGGATTTGTATTATACCGCAATGCAAAGTCCGCCCTGACTGCCCGCTTTTATACGCTGTAATATTCCCGGTAACCCGTTGACCTATTATCATATGTTCAACTGTTCATATGATAACATATAAATTTGATTTTGTCAAGGGGGTTTACATAATTATGCGGAAATTGGAATGGAATATATAAGATTTTATATGGCAAACGTAGAATTATGTAAGAAATGTAACCCATGACTTACCGGAACATTTGACGGCAACGGACTTGTTAATTTTGACTCGCAAATGCCTGCGCACAAAAAAAAGCCGCTGCGGCTTTATCGGCTGCAACAGCTCTTTTCGTTATTATGTGGCAGGCTTGTATTTTTCCGCAAGCGACTTGACTTCATCAAGGGGCAAGCTGCTGTATTCGGAAATATCCTCCATTGACATTACACCTTTTTTCAGCATTTTAAGGGCGGTTTCAATTAAGCCCTCTTGTCTTCCCTCTTGTCTTCCCTCTTGTCTGCCCTTTTGCATACCCTCTTGTCTGCCCTTTTGCATACCCTCTTGTATGCCGGCTTGTTTCAATTTTTCGCCCCATTCACTCATATATTCGTCCACATTTTTAGACATATACTCAACTCCTTTCGGGTTAATTTTGTAGTACCGTATGTTCTCCGCCATTATCGGCAGGA
>JAMOZU010000080.1 GCA_023667745.1 Ruminococcus sp. | reverse complement strand
GCTAAAATGCTGGATATGCTGGAAAACGGACTGGGAGCGGACAGGGCAAAAGTGTTCCACAGCCACTTTTCAAAGATAGAGTTCACCGTTCCCGGCGGCGAGAAACGGCATGTCACCTTTGCCGATAACAACGGCTTCGGTCCGGACTATGAGCCGCTTTTGGAGGAGATATACCGCAGGGGCTGGTCTCCCGTGATAATATGCGAAAGCGCAGGCACACAGACGGAAGACGCAGCGGAGATGAAAGGCTTTTACGAGAAACTGGGAAAATGATGATTTGCGCTTAATGCCTTTTGGCATTGAGCGCATCTTTTACCTGCTCATGGGACATACCGTATGTCTTTAAACTTTCGATAATACCAATCCCCATTGCGGGCATAGAGTTCGGGGAGGATTATGTGGAGCTTGGATAATACAAATGCGGCACGGAAAACACAGACCAATAAAGCAAAATTGATTTTTCCGGTTGAATCGTCCCCTATTTCACAGAGAAATTAAAATAAGCAGATTTTCAAAAAATTGATTTCCCTGCCTATTTCATTCTCCCCCTTGCAATCTACGGAAAAATATGTTATAATATATCCATGAAAAAAAATCGGAAGGCGGCGTGAAAATTGGCTTGTGAACGTGAAAGACCGGTATTGTGGATAGTGATCCCCTGCTACAACGAGGAACAGGTCTTGCCTGTAACATCGAAAATTTTTCTTGAAAAGCTGTCGGGGCTCATATCGGCGGAAAGGATCAGCGAAAAAAGCAGGCTGCTTTTCGTCAACGACGGCTCGGCGGACGGCACTTGGGATATTATAAAAAAGCTGTCTGCGGAAAATGAAACGGTAAAGGGCATTAGCCTCAGCCGTAACAGAGGGCATCAGAACGCCCTGCTGGCGGGGCTGCAAGAGGCTATGGATAAGTGCGACATTACCGTTTCCATGGACTGCGACGGGCAGGACGATATAAACGCCGCCGATAAAATGCTCGACCGCTACAAAGAGGGCTGCGAGGTGGTCTACGGCGTCCGCAGCAATAGGGATAAGGACACTTTTTTCAAGCGGTTCACGGCGGAGAGCTTTTATAAGCTGATGATAAAAATGGGCGTTGATATGGTCTACAACCACGCCGATTACAGGCTTATCTCCAACCGTGTGCTGCGGGAATTTGCGGATTTTCGCGAGGTAAACCTGTTTTTGCGGGGGCTTATCCCCTTGGTGGGCTTTAAAAGCGGGACGGTGGAATACGAACGGCAGGAAAGACTGGCGGGGGACACTCACTATCCCCTGTCGAAAATGCTTGCCCTTGCCTTTGACGGCATAACCAGCCTTTCGGTAAAGCCTATCCGCCTGATAACCGCCATAGGCGCAATTGTGGCGGCTATCAGCTTTGTTTTCATAATCTGGGCGGTGGCGGACTTTTTTATGGGGAAGACCGTGGCAGGGTGGTCCAGTACCATCTGCGTTGTCAGCTTTATCGGCGGCATTCAGCTTATCGCTCTGGGGGTAATAGGGGAGTATGTGGGGAAAATCTATCTGGAGACTAAAGCAAGACCCAGGTTTATTGTGGAGGAAAGGTGCGGAGGGGAGGAATAATACAAATCTTTCATTGAATTATGGGGATCGGTATAAGAGAACAGGCAAGGCGGGGGCAGCCGTCTTGCCTGTTATTTCCGTACTTTTCCTCTCTGTATTTTGCCGGAAGTTCTTTCTCCCTGTCGCCTATTGATCCCCTGCAAATCATCAACTGCAAGTACTCAAATGATTGGTGGCGGGTCTCCGGGTCGGGTTTCGGGGGCCGGGGCTTGCCGTTGAATTTGGTTATCAGGTCAACTATGACCGCTATCTGCTCGTCGGACAATGTATCAAGCAGGTTTACAACGTATTCTCTTTGTGACATGCTCTTCACTCCTTCTTATAATTATATTTTTCCGTAATTCAATTATATCATACTTTTTCGGGGAAATCAAGGGTTTTTTAAAATACCGTCAGCTGTGGCTTTCATAGGGGTTCTCATTTGTCAAGGTGCAAAATGTACAAAAATTTCCTTGTGAATTTGTAAGTAAAGATACCCAAAATATGTTGACAAAAACGTTTAAATACTATATACTGTAAATTAGTGCAGTTTGAAATACTATATATGGTATCTGTATAAAAGCATTTTCCGGAAACGGATATTGAATTACAGTATTATTTTTAGTGTATTGCAAAAGGAACATCGGGGCTGCTGCTGCCGTTATGTTCCGAATAAACGCAAATTTCCGCAGACAAAAATTTTGTCGGACTATGCAAAATTTTACGGTGAACGGAAAGAGAAAGGGATAGAAAAATGATCACACATATCACAAAAAGAGACGGCAGAAAAGACCTGTTCAATATCGAGAAGATACAGAAAGCCATTTACAAATCCGCTCAGGCAGTGGGAGGGACGGATTATAAGGAAGCAGGGGATTTGGCGGTAAAGGTCTGCGATATGTGCGAGCAGGTCTACGGCAGCAGCTGCGTGCCCAGCGTGGAGCAGATACAGGATATTGTTGAAAAGGTGCTGGTGGAGGAAGGTCACGCCCGCACAGCCAAGGCGTATATCCTCTACCGTGCCGACAGGACAAGGGCAAGGGAAATGAACACCAAGCTGATGAAAATTTATGAAGACCTTACCTTCAAAGCCGCCAAAGACAGCGACATAAAAAGGGAAAACGCCAATATCAACGCCGATACCGCCATGGGGACAATGCTAAAATACGGCTCGGAGGGCGCAAAGCAGTTCTATGAAATGTACGTCCTCGACCCGAAAACAGCCAAAGCCCACAGCGAGGGAGATATACACATTCACGATTTCGATTACTACACATTCACCTCCACCTGCTGCCAGATAGACCTTATCAAACTTTTCAGGAACGGTTTTTCCACGGGTCACGGCTATTTGAGAGAACCTAACGACATCTCCAGCTATTCAGCCCTTGCCTGTATCGCCATTCAGTCCAATCAGAACGACCAGCACGGCGGGCAGAGCATTCCCAATTTTGAGTACGCCATGGCGGAGGGGATAAAGAAGACCTACCGCAGGAAATACGTCTACAACCTTGCAAGAGCCCTTGAAATGATGGGCAGGCGGGACGACGGGCAGGAAACAGCGGACAGAATTGCGGAAGAGATATTTCACGAAAAGAATATCTACCCCATTCTTGACAACAATAACGGCTATAAGGAACTGGAAAAGGAAAAGCTCCTTGCTATTCTCCCGGAAGCGGACGTTGACAGGATACAGGAATATGTAGCCCAAAACACCGTCAAGGAGACCGACAGAGCAACGTTCCAGGCAATGGAAGCACTGGTGCATAACCTTAACACCATGAACAGCCGCGCAGGTGCGCAGGTGCCTTTTTCCTCCATTAACTACGGGCTTGACACCTCTTCGGAGGGGCGTATGGTCATGAAAAACGTTATGCTCGCCCATGAAGCGGGACTGGGCAACGGCGAAACGCCCCTGTTCCCCATTCATATATTCAAGGTAAAAGAGGGGATAAACTATAATCCCGGCGACCCCAATTACGACCTGTTCAAGCTGGCGTGCAGAGTGTCCGCCCGGCGGCTGTTCCCCAATTTCTCCTTTATCGACGCTCCCTTTAACCTTAAATATTACAAGCCCGGGGACTATAACACCGAAGTGGCGTATATGGGCTGCCGCACGAGAGTTATAGGCAATCATTACGACCCCGACAGGGAGATAGTAACGGGAAGAGGCAACCTTAGCTTTACTTCCATCAATCTCCCCCGCCTTGCCATCAAGGCGAACCACAATGTGGGAGCATTTTTCGACAGCCTTGAAGAGATGATGGATCTGGTCTGCAAGCAGCTGATGGACAGATACAATATACAGGCGCAGAAAAGGGTGAGGAATTTCCCCTTTCTTATGGGTCAGGGAGTGTGGATAGATTCGGAAAAGCTCGGTCCCGATGACATGGTGGGAGAGGTGTACAAACACGGCACTCTTTCCATGGGCTTTATAGGTCTTGCTGAATGCCTTAAAGCATTGGTGGGCAAGCACCACGGCGAGGACGAGGAAGCCCGCAAACTGGGCTATGAGATAATCACCCGCATGAGAGAGCGCATGGACGAGGAAACTATCCGCACGGGCATGAACTTCACCCTCCTTGCCACTCCCGCCGAAGGGCTTTCGGGGCATTTTGTGAAGATAGACAAGAAGATATTCGGGGAGATAGAGGGCGTTACCGACAGGAATTATTATACCAATTCTTTCCACGTCCCCGTCTACTACCCCATCAGCGCATTCGAGAAAATAAAGATAGAAGCCCCCTACCACGAGCTTACCAACGCAGGTCACATAAGCTACGTGGAGCTTGACGGCGACCCGGTAACAAATCTCGATGCCTTTGAAAAGGTAGTCCGCTGCATGAAAGAAGCGGGGATAGGCTACGGCTCTATAAATCACCCGGTCGACAGAGACCCTATCTGCGGATATATGGGGATAATAAACGAGGTATGCCCTAAGTGCGGCAGACGTGAGGAAGAGCATGGGTATGCTAAGGAGAGGATAAAGAGGTTTGTTTTCAGGGAGAAGAGGTAAGAGGGGCAATTGCAGTAAGGAGTTTTTATGAGCAATATTATAAACGCTGTCATAAACCTTGTGACCGACCCTAAGTTTGAACTGCGCCAATATACCGCAGGACATAATCGTGCTAATGATATGGGTAAAGGTCTTGAGGAATACATAAAGGATCTATTTGCCGGAACAGTCGGCGAGACCGATGAAAAACGCCGAAATGCGGCATTGAGTAATGCTTTCAGCTATCTCGGCAATCAAAATAATCCGCCTGATGCCATGCTTTGGGGCGGTGATGCCATTGAGGTCAAGAAAATCGAAGCTAACGGTTCATCATTGGTCTTGAACAGCAGTTATCCTAAGGCAAAACTTTTTTCTGACAGTCCCATGATAAATGCAGCTTGCAGAACATGTGAAGAGTGGTCTGTTAAAGATATGATATATGCAGTCGGTGTTGTGCCGCACGGCAGCGGCGTTCTTTCTTCTCTTGCAATGGTTTACGGTGATGATTACTGCGCTGACAAAGCTGTTTATGAGAATGTAAAGAATGTTATAAAATGCGGCGTTCAAAGTATACCCGATGTTGAGTTTGCCGAAACCAGCGAACTTGGCAGAGTAAACCGTGTCGACCCACTCGGAATAACTTATCTTCGGGTAAGAGGCATGTGGGGAATTGAAAATCCGTTCAATGTATTTGAATATCTGTTTAAGCGAGACCGCAGCAGGAAATTCAACTTTATGTGTATAATCAATGATGACAAATGGAATACATTCAACAATACATCGGAGCTGCTTGGTTTGCTGGGAAAGACAGACGGTCTTGCAATAACTGATGTGCAGATCAAATCGCCGGATAATCCCGCTAAATTAAAAAACGCAAAGTTAATAACCTTTGTAAAATAGGAGTAAAAATGGATATAGTAAGTTTTTTTTCGGGAGCGGGAGGTCTTGACTTAGGGTTTGAGCAAGCAGGTTTTAATATAATTTATGCAAATGAATATGACAGTTCAATATGGGCAACTTATGAAAAAAATCATTCTGCGCCGTTGGATAGAAGGGATATTCGTAAAATCAAAGGTGATGAAATACCCGACTGCGAAGGTATAATCGGCGGACCTCCCTGCCAATCCTGGTCTGAAGCAGGGTCACTTAAAGGTATTGACGATGCGAGAGGGAAGTTGTTTTATGATTACATACGTATTCTCAAAGAAAAGCAGCCGCTTTTTTTTCTTGCAGAAAATGTAGTCGGAATGCTTTCAAAACGTCATGAAAATGCTGTTGAAAACATTAAGAACATGTTTTGTGAAAGCGGATATGACCTTACCGTAACGCTTGTAAACGTTGCTGACTATGGTATTCCGCAGGACAGAAAACGTGTGTTCTACATAGGTTTCAGAAATGATTTGGGTACGGCATTTAAATTTCCCAAAGCCCCTCATATTCATAAAAACTTGAATGAAGCGATTTACGATTTGAAAGACAGTGCTGTCCCTGCACTTGAAAAAAATTATGCAAACCCTGATGTTAAAGTGCCTAATCATGAGTATTTTATAGGGGGGTATTCAACTATTTTTATGAGCAGAAACCGTGTGCGGCAGTGGGACGAATGCGGCTTTACCGTTCAGGCGACAGGCAGACAGGCTCAGCTTCACCCGCAAGCACCTGTCATGCCGAAAGTTGACGAAAACAAACATATTTTTGCCGAAGGCAAGGAATACCTTTACCGCAGAATGACAGTGCGGGAGTGTGCAAGACTGCAAACTTTTCCGGATACATTTGAGTTCATTTACGGTAAGGTCGACGACGGCTATAAAATGGTCGGAAATGCTGTTCCTGTTGATATGGCAAGGATTATTGCCGAAAATATCCGACAGCAGATTGAAGATATAAAAAGAGAAAAGAAGAGCAGTTACTGTAATGCTTTCTAAAAATTCACGAAACTTTTATTTTGTCTCCATAAATATCAACTTAAAATGTGATAGAATATATAAATGAAGGTGTCGGATATGAACAGCGGTATAATAAGAATAGCAGACACGGTCAACGACTCTATCGTTGACGGACCGGGGATAAGGCTTACAATATTCGTACAGGGGTGTCCCCATAAATGTCCCGGCTGTCATAACCCTCAAACCCACGATTTCAACGGCGGCAGAGAGGTCACATGTGAAGAAATGCTTGACAAGGCGGCGGCAAATCCCCTGCTTGACGGCGTTACCTTCAGCGGCGGCGAACCCTTTTGTCAGGCAGCCCCGCTTGCACGGCTGGGGCGGGAGCTGAAAAAAACCGGGCTTAACATAGTCACCTACAGCGGCTACACCTATGAACAGCTTTTGCAAGGGGCAAACGAGGAGAATTGCTGGAGGGAGCTGCTTGACATTACCGACATTCTGGTTGACGGACCTTTTGTGCAGTCCCTCAGAGACCTGACGCTCCACTTCCGGGGCAGCTCCAATCAGCGGCTTATTGACGTGAAAAAGTCGGGGGAAGAGGGGAAGGTTATTTTAGTTAATAGTTTGACGGCTGATATTTAAGATCGGCGGTTAATGTTTTTATTTGGCAGGCGGTCTTTAAAATGTTGACGTAAATTAAATTCGGCAGTGGGGTGCAGACTGTGAAAGTGAAAAAGCGGACAGCTTTTATGATAATGCTGACAAGCCTTGTAATTGCAAGCATGCCTTGCCTTTCCGCCTGCGGAGAGGAGGACGACGGCAGCGGAGGGGAATTTTTTGCGGTGATAGCCGAAAATCCTCAAAACCTCGACCCGCAGCTGGCGGCGGACAAAAGTTCCCTTTATGTGATAAAGAATATCTATGCCACCCTTACCGATATCGACGGCAAGGGCGAAGTTGTCAACGGCAGTGCGTCCGGCTGCACCGTTTCCGAGGACGGCAGGACATACACTTTCACCCTCCGCAGCGGGCTTTTCTGGCGGGGACTGTCGGGGGGGGACGTACCGTTGACCGCCCATGACTATGAGTATGCTTTCAAGCGTATCTATACCCCCGAAACCAAGTCCCCCCATACCGAGCGGTTCTCCCAAATAAGGGGAGCTATGGATTATTACGAGGGCAACGCCCTTGATATGGGAGTTCACGCTGTTGACGACTACACCCTTGAAATTGAGCTTATCTCCCCCGACTGCGATTTCCTGCGTCTGCTGGCTCACCCGGCGGCGTCCCCCTGCAATAAGGAGCTTTTCGAGGGAACACGGGGGAGATACGGACTTTCCGCCGAGGACGTTTACTGCTGCGGCGCATTCTATGTCACCGACTGGAACTACGACCCCTACTGGACGGAGAACAGGATAATCTTAGAGCGGATAGGGGCTAATTCCCACGAGGGCTACAGGACATATCCCAAATCTTTGCATATCGAGATAGACGGCGACAGGGCGGCGGCGGAGCTGAAAAACAACGCCTATTGCGAGGGCTATGCCGCTTCCTGCGAAGAGTACACCAAGGAAGTGAGCCGCAGCTACGAAATAGAGGAGTTTGGCTGCTGTACCTCATTTCTGATGTTTGCCCCCGGTTCGGCAATATATGAGGACAGGGGAGCAAGGCAGGCGTTAAGCTCGGTCATAGACAGGGGGGCTTTGGCGGAAAATCTCGGCGGAGACGAGGACGCTTCTGCAAACACTCTTGCCGAGGGAGTTTTCCCGAAAGGGCTTATAAGCGGGGGGGCAAGCATAAGGGAGCTTTGTTCGGGGGAATGGGGAAGTTTTTTCAAGTCATCGGAGTCTCCCTTGTCCCTCTGGGAGAACTTTAAAGGGGAACATACGGAGATTGACTTTAACAGCCTTTTCCTGCTCATAAGCGACGACTACCCCTCCCCGTCGGCGGCGGAAAGCATTGTGGGGGACTTTGAGCGGGAACTGGGATTTTATTGCACGCCTGTTTACGAAAGCCCCGCCCAATACGAGCGGCGGGTACAGACGGGAGAATACGACCTGCGGATAGGGACGGTCTGCCCGGATTTCCCGCTCCTGTCCGACTTTGCAAAAACGCTCCTGCGGGAGACTTCCTTTAACGCTCCCGACGGCGTTTTCCCCGAAAGCATATCGGCAGCCCTTTCCGACTGCGGGGATTCCTCCGCCAAAGGAGCGGCGGCAGAGGACTTCGAGGAAGAGTTTATTTCCGGGGCATATGCCATACCCCTGACCTGCGAGAGCAAATATTTTTTCATTCACAAAAACGCCGAGGACATATGGTACGAACCCTGTTCGGAGACGGTTTTCTACAAGTATGCCAAGAAATACGAATAGCTGCAGGAGACAGGAAGCGAGAAGCAGGAGATTTAAAACCTTGCGGTGGCATAAAACACGATTGGGGATATATTGTTTTGCTCCGAAACGGAAAGCTCGTTCGGCAAATTATAAATTCAAATTGCACTATAATAATTATAACATGTTTATACTCACTTGTCAATAGCTTTGCGCAAAACATCTTGGAATTTCAAAATTTTCTCTCTTTTGCACAAAAATCCCGCAGCATTTTTGGTGATGCGAAAAAAACATGTATAAAAACCCCCTTTTCCCCGCCGGCAGGCGGGGAAAAGCAAATAAAACAGAGGATTTCAATTTCGCAAAATAAACTTTTTCAACAGACTGCTTTTTTGTGATACGGAAAAAAATTTTAAAAAGTACTTGACAAATGGGAAAATATGTGATATAATATTATTTGTCAATGGATTTGCGGATATGACGGAATCGGCAGATGCGCCGGATTCAGGTCGCGTCACGACAATGGATTTATTTGTTCATTACGGTTATTAACGTTTT
>JAMOZU010000007.1 GCA_023667745.1 Ruminococcus sp. | reverse complement strand
GATATGTATGCCGCTCCCCATTCCCATAATGCCGGCCCCGCAAGTCCCGTCAGCCATTCGGAAAGAGCCGCCGCAATGCCGAGAGCCGCCGCCCCCACAAAAGCCGCCGCCGCCCCTGACTTTCTCGGCAGTTTTATCCCGCCGCAGCAAAGCCCCGTCACCGCCGCAAACATATCAACGCTTGTAATGCAAGCTATCAGCAATTCATTCACTTTCAAAGATAACACCAACTATCGAAGGCAAGAGCAAGTCTGTCCTGCCGTGTGATCGGAGAATAAATTCTCTTTTTATTCTATTCGTTATCTTTGAAAGTGCTACTGTATCGGGGTGTTTCCCCGCCTGCGGCGGGTAAACAAGCCTGCAAGGTAATTTAAAAGTGCTGCTTGTATCGGGCATTTCCCCGCCTGCGGCGGGGAAAACAAGCCGGCACGGTAATTTGAAAGCGATGCTTGTATCGGGTGTTTCCCCGGCAAAGGAAAATGTCTTGCGTGTTTTCCCCCGCCGCAGGCGGGGGGAAACATCACCCGGCAGTAAAATGAAAAATTTCCCAAATAAAAAAATTATAAATAATCCGCCCGAAAGGGAAAATAATAAGCAGTGAGAGTATGATACATTCAAAGAATGCGTTAAACTCTTCGGGTTTGCTGCAAAAATATCCGATAGGAGGACTGCATATGCTTGACAAAATCGCATTAACGCTGATGATAATCGGCGGACTCAACTGGGGACTTGTGGGCATTTTCAGCTTCGACCTTGTGGCGTGGCTCTTCGGCGGCGCAGGTGCGCTTCTCAGCAGGATAGTTTATATCCTGGTGGCACTTGCGGCTGTCTGGTGCATTACCATGCTTTTCAGGTCTCCCGAACGTGTCGGTGCAAGGACCTAAGGGATTACCGATTTAAGGAGTATTGGAATTTACGGAACAGCTAATTTAAAATCGGTAACTCTATCCTTTAAAAATCTGTCCGGGAAAATTTCACTTTCTCCGAAGTGGAATTTTCCCGGATAATTATTCTTCCGCCAATTCGGCTTCTGTTATTACCCATTTTCCTCCTTCGTATTTCATAGTCACCCTCATGCCGTCATAGGAAACGCTTTTGCCGGAGGAGAAAAAGTCGGCGTCAACGGTGAGCCGCCACTCCGTCAGGCTTATGGGAGAGCGTTCCTTTATCTTTATCTTTGAGGAGATAATGTCCGTCTCCCCCATTTCCGCAAACTCCGGCAGGCTTTCAAAATACGCCTTGCACCCGTCACGGAACAGGTCGTTTACCCCGTTTTTTTCCGTCACCGAACTATCCGCAGACTGCACATAGTTTTTGTAATTCCCCGAAGCGGCGGCGGAAAAGAACTTCTCCGCCGTCCTGGTCTGCCCGCCTACATACCGATAGACAACGGCGCAGCACAGCAGCACCAACGCCGCAAGAACGGCAAATATCTTCCCCATGTTTTTTTTTGCCCGAAAACTCATATACTTAACCTTTCGCATAGGAAATGCTGTTTTTCCGCCGTCCTCGGCAGCGGGAAAACAACGCCGAACAACTTATTATTCGTTCTTTAAGACAGCTCCCTGCGCCCCGGAGGTCACAAGTGAAGCATACCTCTTGAGATAGCCTTTAAGCTCTTTCTTTTTGGGGACAAACTCCGCCATTCTCCTGTCTATCTCCTCTTGGGGAACATCAAGGCTGAGGGTGTAATTCGGAATATCCACCGTTATCATATCCCCGTCTTTTACAATGCCGATAACGCCGCCCACAGCAGCCTCCGGGGAAACGTGACCTATAGCCGCTCCCCGGGACGCTCCCGAAAAACGCCCGTCTGTAATAAGAGCAACATCGCTGCCCAGTCCCATTCCCATAATGGCGGAGGTGGGGTTTAGCATCTCCCTCATTCCGGGTCCTCCCTTAGGGCCTTCATAGCGGATAACGACAACATCCCCTTTGACGATCTTCCCGCCGAGAATAGCCGCCTGAGCGTCCTCCTCGCAGTCGAATACCTTTGCAGGGCCTGTGTGCTTTAACATTTCCGGCGCAACGGCACTCCTCTTTACAACACAGCCGTCCTTGGCAAGATTCCCCCGCAGTACGGCTATGCCGCCTGTCTCGCTGTAGGGCTTGTCAACAGGGCGGATGATCTCTTCATCTTTGTTGACGCACCCGGCAATATTTTCCGCAACTGTCTTTCCGGTGACCGTCATAATATCCGTGTTCAGCAACCCTTTCTTGTTAAGCTCGTTCATTACCGCATAAACTCCCCCCGCCTCGTTCAGGTCTTCCATGTAAGCGTGACCTGCGGGAGCCAAATGGCAGAGATTGGGAGTTTTTGCGCTGATGTCGTTGGCGATGTCAAGGCTTAGTTCAATGCCGCACTCGTGAGCGATAGCAGGCAGATGAAGCATACTGTTGGTGGAGCAGCCAAGAGCCATATCGACGGTAAGAGCGTTGCGGAAAGCCTTTTCGGTCATAATATCCAGGGGACGGATATTCTTCCTGTACAGTTCCATTACCTGCATTCCCGCCTGTTTTGCAAGCCTTATCCTCTCCGAGTAAACAGCGGGGATAGTGCCATTGCCCCGAAGCCCCATACCCAGAACTTCCGTTAAACAATTCATGGAATTGGCGGTATACATTCCCGAGCAGCTGCCGCAGGTGGGGCATGCTTTGTTTTCGTATTCGAGGAACTCGCCCTCGTCTATCTTCCCCGCAGTGTATGCGCCCACAGCCTCAAACATGCTTGAAAGGGAAGTCTTGCTCCCCTTAACATGCCCTGCCAGCATAGGACCTCCCGAAACGAATATGGTGGGGACGTTCACTCTTGCCGCTGCCATTAACAGTCCGGGGACGTTCTTGTCGCAGTTGGGTATCATCACAAGAGCGTCAAAGTGGTGAGCCAACGCCATGCACTCGGTGGAGTCGGCAATAAGGTCTCTTGTAACAAGGGAATATTTCATTCCCAGATGTCCCATAGCGATACCGTCGCAAACGGCAATTGCAGGGAACACAACGGGAGTCCCCCCCGCCATGGCAACCCCTTGCTTTACAGCTTCCGTTATCTTGTCGATGTTCATATGACCGGGAACTATCTCGTTATAGGAGGAAACTATCCCCACAAGGGGTCTTTCCATTTCTTCCTTTGTAAACCCCAAAGCGTTGAACAGCGACCTCTGGGGAGCTTTCTCCGCACCTTCGCAGAAGAAATTGCAACTGTCGTTACATTTTTCACAAGCCATTTTAAAAACTCCTTTGCAATATTTTTTCACGGACAGGCGATCGTCAGCCGCCCGTCCTTTCGGTATACTTTTCCGAATAAGTAGCCGCCGCATTATCGACAGCGGCTTTTATGATTTTTTCCTCTTTCGTCCCCTTAAGGGACTTTGGATAAACCGCAGCCAATCCGCAGCTTTCCATAGTCTCCCCCAAATCACCGCCGTAGAGATAAATAAGGTCTCCGTAATATTCCGCAAGGCATACAAAGCGGAATTTCCCTATGTTTACCTTTTTGATAAACCCCTCCGTCTTTCCCTTTTCCCTGAACTGCTCCCCAAGCTCGAAAACCCGCCCGTCGCCTGTGGAAACGAAAACATAGGGCTTGCTCTCCGGGCTGACATTCCAAGGCTCGGAAACGCCGGGCGAATATACAAGCAATAGGTCGGCTTCTGCGGCATGGCTTTTCACCCGGACAAAATCCTCGGAGATCATAAATGAATATTCTATCTCATATTCCTTGTCCCCGTCGGTGTCCCACATGGTCTCGCTGACCCGCCGCATCTGTTTTATAATGCCGTTTCTGTCGATATTGTCGATATCGTCCGTATCATCAATATCGCCGCCCAAGCCCAGAGCCATTTTAAGGTTATTCGTAAATCTTTCAAAAAGCGGCATACATCATTCCTCCGCATTTCCAAGAAATGCCGCCCCGATTATCCCTGCGTCGTTCCCCAGTTTTGCCACCACTATCTCCGTGTTGCACTCCAGCATTCTCGTGTAAACTTCCTTTTTAACAAGCTCTTTTATCGGCAGCAGCAATGGGTCGCCCTCGTTGCATACGCCACCGCCGATACAAAGAATGTCCGGCTGAAAAATGTTGATGGCGTTGGTTATCCCCGCCGCCAGATATTTGCAGTACTTTTCAACTACATCATTCCCCGCCTTGTCCCCCTGCCTTTGAGCTATGAAAGCGTGGCGGGCGGAATACTTGCCGTCTTCCTTGTAAAGAGCGTTAAGAGCCGAACCGGAGTCGCTCTCCGCCGCCTCTTTTGTCATTCTGATAAGTCCCGTTGCCGAGGAATACACCTCGAAACAGCCTTTCCTCCCGCAGGTGCAAAGAGGGCCGTCAACGCCTATTACCATATGCCCCAGTTCCGCCCCCGCAAGGTTAGACCCGGTGAGAATCTTCCCTTCAACGATTATCCCCGCTCCGACGCCTGTGCCCAGAGTAATGCACACCGCATTCTTAGCTCCCTTTGCCGCCCCCGCCACATACTCGCCGTAAGCTGCCGCATTGGCGTCGTTGGCTACATATACGGGCTTGTCGATATGCTCCTGTATATACTCCCTTATGGGAACGTCCTTAAATCCCAGATTATTGGAATAGGGGATAGTTCCGTTTACATTGTCAGCAATTCCCGGAGTGCCTATGCCTATCCACTGAACATCATCAACGGATATGCCCGCATCCGTACAGGCTTCTATGGAAACTTTCGCCATATCGTCCGCAATTTCCTTTGCGGGGCGAGGGCAAAGGGTCTTAGTGGTGGCTTTCCCGATTATCTCGAACTCCTCGTTCACCACTCCCGCCTTGATATTAGTCCCCCCTAAATCGATACCCACATAGTACTTCATAAAAAATTTCTCCCTTCAAAATTATTTTTTCAAGCGGCTTTTTCCCCGCCTTCGGCGGGGAAAAGCCTTAAATCAGTGCTCAACTATCCACACTCTCATCTCTCCCAACCCTCTGTTCCCCCACAGATAATAAGGGACTAAGGTAACATTGCAGGGAGTCTCTTCCGGCTTTTGGAAACTGTACAGCTCATCTTGTCCCGCAATTTTAACACCGTCTGCGGACAGGGTAACAGTCCCGCCCAGTAAGCCTTTGTCAAACTCGCCAACCACTATCTCCGAGCCGCCGTCTATCTTTATATCAAGCACACTTCCCCCGTTGTCCGCCCCTTCCGCACAATATATCAGCGGACCTCTCGAAACCGCAACGCACCCGGTATCTTCCGCTATTTTTGCCGACGGATAAACAAACTTCCCTCTGTCGTCCAATACTATCTCGATAACGTCCCCATCGGAAAGCCCCTCAAAATAAGCATAACCCTTTTTTATCGCAGGCGTTGATTCACTGCCGTTTTTCTCGAACTTAACATATTCGCTCCACCCCGGAATACGCACCGCAAGGGACTTGCCGCCCTTTACAATGTCGTATCTTATCTTGAAACCATATGGGTATTCCGTCCCGCATTTTATCACCATGCCGTTGTCAAAGTCAACTTCTCCCGCCGCATACAAATGGCAGTAGCAAGTATCTTCCGACTCGCCGTAAGCGTATGTCCCGAAAGAGGATATTACCCTTGCGATATTGGGCGGGCAGCATGCGCACGCATACCACGCCGAACGTTCGGGCTTGTCGTGCCAGTGAGTGGCGGCAGTCCCGGAAACCCCGGGCAGGACTTCCAACGGATTTACATAAAAGAACCTTTTCCCGTCTTGTGACATTCCCCCAAGGACGGTGTTGTAAAACGCCCTCTCGCATATGTCCGCATATTTGCCGTCGGGAGACATTTCAAGCATACGGGAAGCGAACATCATCAGCCCGCAGGAAGCGCAGCTTTCCGCATAAGCCGTATCGTTGGGCAGGTCGTAGTCCACCGTGAACGCCTCCCCTATCCCCGTAGACCCTATCCCTCCGGTAACATACATACGTTTTTTTACAATGCTCTCCCACAGCCGCCCGCAGGCTTTTTGCAGCCCCTCGTCTTCCTTGACAGCCGCAAGATCGGCCATTCCCGTGTACAGATACACCGCCCTTACCGCATGCCCCACAGCGTCCGACTGCTCCCGCACGGGAGCGTAACTCTGCTGATAGTAAAGGTCGCTGGCATCGTTCCCCCAGACCGTCCAGTCCCGCAGTTCCTTTTCGTCCTTGTAAAAGTCACTGTCCTTTCCCCTCTCATTGAGAAAATGCTCCGCCAGTTCAAGGCAGTGGACATTCCCGGTTGCCCGATACATTTTCATCAGTGCAAGCTCCACCTCCGGGTGACCGGGATACCCCCTGTTCCCCTTGACAATAAAATGCTCGTAAATATGCTCCGCATTCTTATTCATCACGTCCAGCAAACGCCGCTTGCCCGTGGATTCATAATAGGCGACCGCCGCTTCCATAAAATGCCCCGAACAGTAAAGCTCATGCCCCTCAAGGAGATTTTTCCACCGCTTGTCCCTGTCGGCAATGGTAAAGCGGGTGTTAAGATAACCGTCGCTGTCCTGCGCCGCCGCCACAAGCTCTATTACCTCATCCGCCTTTTTTTCAAGCTCACCGTCCGGGAATACCGCCAGCGAATATGCCGCCGCCTCTATCCACTTTGCGGCGTCGCTGTCCTGAAAGACCATGCCGTAAAAATCCCCGCCGGGCTTTTCCCCCCGCAGTACCGCCGCCGCATTCTTGAAATTCTCGATAACGCCGCTTTTTTCCGCATCGGCAATATCCGCCCTGTCATGGAGGACTTCGTATTGATAGGGGATAACCTCCTCTTTAACAAGCCGCTGATATTTTTCGATAAACCCCTTTGAGGGCTTGTAGGCCTTTATATTGATCTGCCGCTGAATTTTCATATGCAAAATTCTCCTTGAAATTTTTTACGCTTTATAAACGCCGCTTATTATAAGCCTTCCCGTCCCCAACGGACACCTCCCGGACTTCCCGTACACCCCCGGACTTTCCGCAGACTCAATTAAAAATTGCTACCGTTCCAGCCCCAATTTTCCGTACACATATAGCTGACATAAATCCTGTCCGCAGGCACGCCGAGACTATCCGAAACTATCTCCGTTATCTTCCCCGCAAGCTCGGACATCGCTCCCCCGGAGGGACTTCCGTATATCTGCACTTCAACCATAGCCGCAGGCTCGTCCGTCCCCTTGAAATAAAGGGCATAATCCCCCTCTATCCCCGCCATAAGCCAGCTTTCGGACTTTCCGGGGATAGCCGTAATTGCGCTCCCCAGAGCGGACTTGATATTTTCTGCATTCTCCTTAGTAACGCTTGCATTTGTTTTGATGTTGATAAAAGGCATAATAACTGCTCCTTTTCTTTTAGTTGCCAGAGGTTAGAGGCTGGAGACCGGAATTTTTTTCAAAACTCTTTGCCCGACGCTCTAAAATCTTTGCACTTAAATTTTTTAGTTATTTTTTACAAGGCGAAAATTCACGTGATTTTTTTACGCAATTCTCACACCGTCCCTTAGAATATTTCTGTAGAACTCCGAATCCTTTACAATTTCTCTTATCTCAAAAGCGTCCACGGGTTTATTCGTGGCAATACGCAGTTCCTCCCCGAAAGCGAAAATATCCGTGCCGCGGAAGTTCTCACCCCCCACCACCATAACATCAATATCCGACTTTTCGTCCGCTTCCCCCCTTGCGTACGACCCGAAAAGCAGGGCATATTCCCCGTGATACTTTTTCAGCAGACGGCGAATCTCCCGCTCTATCACTTCCATGCTTATTTTGCTTTCGCTCATGAAATTCCCCCCATTTCCTCTATAAGCTCACGCACAGCCTCAATAAATTTCGGCATATGAACATAAATTATCTCGGTCAGCATTTCCCAATTAACGCTTTCATAATCATGCACTATTCTATGCCTCAATGCCGCAATTTTCTGCCACGGCTGTTCGGGGTGACTTTCCTTAAACGTGTTGCTTAATTGATAAACCTGTTCGCCGATATTATACAGCGGTGTGGTTACAGCCCATTGTATAAAACGGTTGTTCAGCAGCATTTCCTTGGTTATCCCATACTGCTCAATTGCACTTTGAAGATTTTCCCAATCAAGCACTATTTTTTTCAGTCTTTCCCCATCGCTTTTTTTCATGCGATCCTTACCCCCTCTCTCAAAATATTCCCGTAAAACTCCGAATCTTTGACGATCTCTCTTATCTCAAAAGCGTCAACCTCTTTGTCGGTGGCGATTCGCAGTTCCTCCCCGAAGTCGAGAATATCCGTCAGTTCAAAATTCTCCCCCCCCACCACCATAACATCAATATCCGACTTTTCGTCCGCCTCCCCTCTTGCGTACGACCCGAAAAGCAGGGCATATTCCCCGTGATACTTTTTCAGCAGACGGCGAATCTCCCGCTCTATCACTTCCATGCTTATGCCGCCGTCCATTTAATCTATCCTCGTCAGAACCGCCCTGCACTTTCCCGTTATCCTGTACTCTCCGCACCCTGCGGGAACAAACACGCTGTCGCCTTTTTTCAGGTCAAGGGACTCTTCCCCCGCCGTCATTACAGCCTCTCCTTCCAGTATGAGAACGCTGTTGAAGGAAGTCTCATCTGCCGTAAACTCCGCCTCTTTCTCCACGTCCACCGAATACACCGTAAAATACTCGCACTTCGCCAGAAGCCGCTTTACAGCCCCGTTTTCCTCGAAACAATCTGCCGCAGGATAAGGCGTTGCCGGGCAAAGGTTGGTCACTTCCACAGCCTTGTCTATATGCAGCTGCCGAGGTCTTCCGTCAGCCCCCACTCTGCCGTAATCGTAAATGCGGTAGGTGGTGTTGGAATTTTGCTGAATTTCCGCAATGAGAATCCCCTTGCCTATGGCGTGGAGCGTACCCGCCTCGATAAAGAAAACGTCCCCTTTTTTTACAGGCACGGAGTTGGTCACTTCCGGCAACGTATTATTCTCTATCCTCTCCCTGAACTCTTCCTTGGAAATTTCCTTTTTAAATCCGTACAGCAGCTCTGCCCCCTCGTCGCAGTCCACTATATACCACATCTCCGTCTTGCCGTATTCCCCCTCGACCCTTTGGGCATACTCGTTGTTCGGGTGGACCTGCACCGACAGATTATCCTTTGCGTCAATGAGCTTTATAAGAATGGGGAAATTCTCGAACCGCCCGCAGTTCGTCCCCAATACGCCCTTGTTTTTTTCGATATACTCCGCCAGCGTCAACCCCGCAAACTCCCCGCTTGCCACAACGCTCGCCCCGTCCTTGTGACAGCTTAACTCCCAGCTTTCCGCAATTTTCTCGTAATCGCACTCTTTCCCGAAATCATCCCTCAGGCGAGTGCCTCCCCAGAGATAGTCCTTGAACGCAGGCTTTAATTTAACAGGATTCATAATTCCTACTCCCTTTCATATGTTATCCGCCGCCGTAAAACTTCCGGCAGGGCATGCCGTTATACTTTTCCAATTTTAAGTTTACCATAAATATCCCCATTTGTCAAGAAAAATTTAAAACCCGCAAACACTCAAACGCTGTGGGGCAATAGTTTTCCTCCAACGCCGGATCGGCTTTTTCACTCAAACGCCGCAGCGGCTTGCTTTTTCTGGGGACTTTTTTTCGGGAAACGCCTTATTTTTCGGCTCTTGCCTCTTTCCTCTTTCGGGTAACTTTTCGGGGAATGCTATATTTTTCGGCTCTTGCCTCTTTCCTCTTTCGGGGGATTTTTTCGGGAAACGCCTTATTTTTCGGCGTTTGCGGCTTGCCTCTTTCGGGGGGACTTTTTCGGGAAACGCCTTATTTTTCGGCGTTTGCGGCTTGCCTCTTTCGAGTGACTTTTTTGGCAATTGCAACAGACGGCAAGGAGGGCAACCTGCGGATTGCCATACCCCCTTTCCTTCACCCTCACCCCACCCCCAAGCTATCGCATATGTATTGCTTGAAATGCTGTGTGCGTAACTTTCACGTTCCTAACCCCTCACTCCTCACTCCACGCCTTTCATTTCTCACCCCATATCTTTCACTCTCGCTTCACGCCCTTCACTCTCGTTTCACGCCTTTCATTCCCCACCCCACGCCTTTCACTCTCGCTTCACGCCCCCCGCTTCTTCCTCTTCGCTCTCATTTCCAATCTCCAGCCCCCCTAACCCCCTGTTTCTGCTCATAGCCTCTAAATATATTATACCCCATTTTTTTTGCTTTGTCAATAGCTTCACGCAAAATATTTTGTTTTAACTGCAAATTTTACCTATTGCACAAAATTTTATTGCGTAATTGTATAAAATGCACTATGCCAAATTTGTTTATTAAGACATTTTCCGGTGCAAATGAACATTTGTTTAACTCAACAATAATTTTCTACATCTCAACACAAATTTCTCCCCCAAACGTCAAAAAAACGTACAAATTTTGTGGAATACTAACAAAAGATATATGTGAAATTTAAAATATTTGTACAAAATGCAGGAAAGCTATTGCATTATTTCGGCAAATAGTATATAATATAATTATTATGATAACCGCATATTGTATATTTTGAATAACGTCCCCAAAGGCAGCTGCTTTTGCTTTTTCGGTCAGCCTATTTGCAGGGGACAATTTCAAGGCATTTTCTTTTATGCAATATGACAAAAATATTAAAGGAGCGAACACTCAAATGAAGGATTATAAGGCAGCAGACATCAGAAACATAGCCGTGGCAGGTCACAGCGGCTCGGGAAAGACTACCCTTGCGGAGGCGCTCATTTACAAAGCGGGAGCGTCCGACCGTTTGGGCAAAACCGCCGACGGCAACACCGTCTGCGACTACGACCCGGAGGAGATAAAGCGCAAAGCCTCTCTGGGGACAGCCCTTGCGGCCGTTGAATACAACGGTCTTAAATTGAATCTGCTGGACGCCCCCGGTCTTTTCGATTTCGAGGCGGATATGCAGGAGGCAGTTTACGCTTCGGACACGGTGCTTATTACCGTTTCGGGCAAGTCGGGCGTAAAAGTGGGGACGGAGAAAGCCTACAAAGCCGCTTCCCGCCTTAACAAAGCGAAACTTTTCGTCGTCACAAAGGTAGACGACCCCGACGCCAATTTCTATAACGTCCTTACCGACCTCAAAACGGTGTTCGGTCCTACGGTGTGTCCGGTAATAGTGCCTGTGATAAAGGACAGGCAGGTTGTTTCCTATGTGAACCTTATCGAGATGAAGTGCTATACATACGACGCTAAAGGCGGCGTAACGGAAGTACCCATGCCCGATTCGGAAATATCCGAAAAAATGGAATACCGTATGGACGGCTTGGTTGAGGCGTTCACAGAGGCCGTTGCCGAAACCGACGACGCTCTTATGGAAAAGCTCTTCGACGGCGGAGAATTTACCAGAGACGAGCTTGTAAAAGGACTTCACGACGGCATGAACCGTGGGCTTATAACCCCCGTTATCTGCTGCTCGGATATTACCATGGGCGGCATTGATATGCTCCTTAAAGAGGTCTGCCTGCTTATGCCCTCTCCCGCCGATACCAACGCTCCCATAGCTTACAAGGGCGAGGATATCGAGGAAATTCCCTGCGACAGCACAGCCCCCGTAAACGCTTTTGTTTTCAAGACCGTCGCCGACCCCTTTGTGGGCAAAATGTCCTTTATCAAAGTAATGAGCGGTACTCTCAAAGCCAACAGCGAGTATAAGAACGCATCCACGGGAGCTGCGGAAAAAATAGGCAAGCTCTACACCCTTGTGGGCAAGAAACAGACGGAAATTTCCTCCGCATCCGCAGGGGACATCTGCGTTGCCGTAAAGATAAACGCCCAGACCAACGATACCCTTTGCGAAAAGGAAATGCTGAGCTTCGAGAAAATTTCCTTCCCCAAGCCCTGCTACAAAATGGCGGCAAAGGCAAATCAGGGTGACGAAAGCAAGCTGACGGCGGGCATGGCAAGGCTCTGCGAGGAAGACCCAACCTTGAGCTTCACCCAAGACCCGGAAACAAGCGAGTTTATCCTCGGCGGTCTCGGCGAACAGCACCTTGAAGTGGCGGCGGCAAGGCTTCAGAGCAAGTTCGGCACGGCAATCGAGCTTGTCCCCCGCAAAATTGCCTACAGAGAAACTATCCGCAAGAAGGTCAGCGCAGAGGGCAAGCATAAGAAACAGTCGGGCGGTCACGGTCAGTACGGTCACGTCCTCATCGACTTTGAACCCTGCGTTTCGGACACACTGGTGTTCGAGGAAAAAGTCTTCGGCGGAGCAGTCCCCCGCAACTTTTTCCCTGCCGTTGAAAAGGGCTTGCAGGACTGCATGAAAAAAGGCGTGCTGGCAGGCTGCCCCGTAACGGGCGTAAAAGCCATTCTCACAGGCGGCTCGTATCACGATGTGGACAGCTCGGAAATGGCGTTCAAAACAGCCGCTTCCCTTGCCTTCAAAGACGGCATGACAAAAGCCGACCCCGCCATTTTAGAGCCTATCGGCACACTTACCGTAACTATCCCCAACGATAACACCGGAGACGTTATCGGCGACCTTAACAAACGCCGGGGGAGAGTGCTGGGCATGAACCCCGCCGAGGAAAAGGGCATGACCGTTATCACAGCGGAAGTCCCCGAAAGGGAAATGCAGTCCTTTACCATGCAGCTGCGGCAGATAACCAGAGGCAGAGGCTCGTTCGGCTTTGAGTTCGTCCGCTACGAGCAATTGCCCGCAAATCTTGTAAGTGAGGTGCTGATAGAGGCAAGAGATTAAGAGGCAAGAAGCAAGAGCAGTAAAGAGTGACCGAATAAGTAAAGCCTTGCAAGAGCAGTAACGGCATATCACAGCGGTGGGGTCAAGGGGCGAAGCCCTTGCGAGGTCATATGTTTTTTCAAAACATCGGCGGAGTCCCAGTGGGGTTTGGGGCAACGCCCCAACGGCGTAAGCCGCTGTCACTGACAGCACGAAATAAATAAACGCACTTCAAGAGCAAGTAAACTCAACCGCCGCCCGACCGCCGAAAAAAGTGTTTTGAAAGACTAAGGCAATACAAGAAAAGTAACCGTTACCAAGCATGTAACGGTCGGGCGGCGGTGCGGCATAGAAATGCACGGCGTATGCCGTGCGTTTCATGCCGCCGCCCGTGAGGGCGCATGTCACTGACTGTTGCCGGCAAAGAAGCGCATTCCGGTTTTATTCCCTGTTTGCTGTCACGTCTATTGCATCACCCACGGCACAGCGGCATAATTCCTACCCCAAAAATGTAAAATTTTTATGAACATTTTCCCGAAATCTTTCCAGAACTCCCCAAAATCGGCATAAAAAGGGAATTTGTCAAAATATGAGGACGAAATTTGGCATTTTTGACATTAAAAAAATGCTTGACAAAAGAGCGTATTTGTAATAAAATATAAAGTGTGAATATGTAATTATATTTGCTAAGGCTGCCCGCAAAAGCAAACGGCGGTGCTGCTGTAACGCTTGAATAAAGGACGGTACACACATGAAGAAAAAGATATTATCACTGTTTCTTGCCGCAGCGGCGGTACTTTCCATGACATCGGTAGCATTGGCGGCGGATGAGACCGAGGCAAGAACGGCTGCTGCCCCCTCGGACGCAGCCACATTTACCTTCGATACGGACACATGCATGAGCTTTATCCACCCCTTCGGCAACGCCTCGGACACCAACCTTGTATATGCCCTTGAGGACGCAGGAGCGGTAAGCGGAAGATGCCTGAAACTGTCGGAGGATTTCTCCGGCGACATAAGCAACCAGTACGGCGGCATATATTTTCAGGCGTCGGATATGGGTCTGGAGAACTTTGCGGGATATACCATGACCGTAAGAATAAAGATAGACTCCAAGGCGGCAAAGGAGACCCAGAGCATGGTTCTCTTTTCGGACGGCGTTTCATGGAACTCCAAGAACGTCCCCACCGATACCGCCAACAGCTGGCTGACAGCAGCCGTTTCCGTGCCTGCGGACACGGCGAACGACAAACTGGGCATATCAATCCCTATTACAAGCGCATACTCCGGGAACGTGCTTTACCTTGACAACATAATCATTTCGGATAACTACGGAAACGCCGTTGCCAACATAGGCGACGTCGACACTTCCCTTGCCGAAGCTCCCAATGCGGTAGCATCGGTGCTTACAACGATACTCTTTATCCTTCTTATTCTCGTGGTCATCGGCGGCATAGTGTTTGTTGTCCTGAAGATGATAAGAAGATACAGGTGATCCGAAGGGCGTTGGTTTCCCTGCGGTCTTCCGTATATAATGAAGTCTGCCCTTGAGGCACAGTGCAAAATTTTAGTGAGGATAGAGCTTCAACCAATCCCGCTTTGAAAGCTTTTATCCTCATTTTTGTATCAGGCGGTCTTTTCCCCGCCGTAGGCGGGAAAAATACCGCATCACTTAAACTATTTCAAGGGAGTCCGTCAAATGGAAATAAAAGCTAAATATATCGGCCTGTGCATTGCAAAAATACAGGAATATACCCTGTCGGACTTTTTTCACGCCGTTGTGAAAAGGGCGTGCGAAAGAGGGTACAAAGTCCTTGTGTTCAACACTTTCAGCGACCTTTACATGATGGATAACTACGACAAAGGCGAAATAAAGGTGTTTAACCTTATCCCCTACGATATTCTTGACGGTCTGATCATTTTAAGCGAGTCCATAAAAAACGCTCCCACAAGAGATGGAATAATTGCCGAAGCAAAAAAGCATAACGTCCCCATTGTCAGCGTGGAAAAGGAGATACCCGGGTGTTACAGTATCGTCTACGACTACCGCAGCGCATTCGAGGAGATAGTGCGGCATGTGGTTGCCGGACACGGCTGCAAGACCGTCAACGTGGTGGCGGGGTTCAAAAACAACCCCTTTTCCGATGAGCGGATAGACTGCTGCCGCAGGGTGCTTGGGGAATACAATATCACCCTTGAAGACGAGCGCATTCTTTACGGCGATTTCTGGGCAGACCCCACAGCAAGAGCCTTTGACGAGTTTATGGCAACAGGTCTCCCCCTGCCCGACGCATTCATATGCTGCAACGATTCCATGGCTATCGAGATCTGCTCCAAGCTCAAAGACATAGGCAAAAGCGTTCCGGGGGACGTTATCGTTACGGGATTTGACGGCATTTTTGCGGAACGCTATCATATCCCCCGACTTACCACCGCAAAGCAGGACACGGAACTGGCGGGAGAGGTTTCCGTTGACGTTATAGCGGACATTCCCCCGGAAGAGCGTGCCAAAGGGCTTGACGGCAGGCGGGTCATTGAACATAAAGTCGTCTACTCCCATTCCTGCGGCTGCAAGAAGATAGACTACCGTGAAGCCACCGGGCAGATAACTCCGCTTTTCCAGATGGCTGACAACGACAGCGGCTTTGACACCCATATGTACGATTTCAGTGCGGCGGCGGCGGAGGCAAAGACCACCGAGGAGCTTGGGGAAGTCGTACTGCGGTTTACCACAGCTTTCGGATATCACTATTTCGGGTTAAGTCTCAATGAGGATTTTATGAACATGAGCGACAGTTACGACGACATTATCGACAGAGCCGACAATTCCGGGGAAGAGCATACCAAACAGCGGCTTATCCTCTGCGAGTGCTGCGAAAACACCCATTATCCCCCGGTGTATTCGGATAATTTCGTTATGATGAGGGAGTGCATTGAAAAGTTCAACACTTTCCTTTTTTGGACAGTCCATTTCAGGGACAAATACATCGGCTTCGGTGCAATGGCGTTAAGTACCGGCTGCGATGGCTTTACCCCCAATGACGACCTGCGGCACATTGTAAAATACACCCGCCATTTAAGTCAGGTCTTGCAGATAGCCGACAGTCAGTCGGGGCTTGAAAAGGTAATTTCCCGCCTGGAAGACCTGTACATCAGGGATCACGTTACGGGACTCTACAACCGTCGGGGCTTTTACAACGACATCACAAAGCGCATAGCCAAAACAAAGAACACGGGCGAATATCTCATAATCATCTCCATTGACATGGACGGCTTGAAATTCATCAACGACAGCTACGGACACGCCGAGGGGGACGTTGCGATAAAAGCCATTTCCGCCGCTCTCATCTCCATCTGGGGGGCAAACGAGGTCTGCGCCCGCTTCGGCGGGGACGAGTTCACCGTGGCAAGTTTCACATCAAGCGACCCGGACGGCAAGGGCAAGGACATAGTAAAGCGGATAAAAGAGTCCCTTGCCCAATTCAACAGCTGCTCCGGCAAGCCCTATCTTGTGGGAAGCAGTTTCGGCATACACTATGAGCAGGTGACCGACGGCACCGTTCCCGACAATCTCATCAAAGCAGCCGATGACCTTATGTACAAGGAAAAAGCGAGCCACAAGGAGAGCAGGTATCGGAAAAGTACGAGAGAATAATACAAATTTGAATTATGAGGATCGGTATAAGAAGAGGACGCTCAAATACCGTGACAGCTTTTAAAATGCAAATCCTTACGAAAAGGCAAATTTCCCGTCAAAGGCGGGGAATTTGCCTTTTCTTAAATCGAAGCACTAATTATCCTTGTGCAAAACCGTCAAAGCAACAACCGCCGTTAAATTCACCGCCATTGCTCCCCAGTTGAAAATGTCCGCTATATCCCATGCGCTGTCGGAGGCGATAAATCCGCCAAGGACGGCGGCGGCGCAAAAGGCTGTGCGGTATATTGTCCCTGCAGTCCCCGGATTTCTGCGGGAGCCGTGGAAAAGATATTTCAGGCACTTTTCGCCGTACAAGCACCAGCCCAGCACAGCCGCCCATGCAAAGGCAAATATGCAAAGGCAAGCAAGCAGCTCCCCCGCCCTGCCCAGGCTGTCCCCGAAAATAAGAGTAATATCGCATGTCCCACGGGTGTATAGGGGCGAGGTAAGTATGGCAAGGGCGGTAAGGGTGCAGCAGACTATCGTATCGAGGAAGACCTCGAATGCCGCCCATGCGCCTGTTTTTTCGGGGCTGCCGAAGTCCGCTTCCCCGTGAACAAGAACGGAGCTGCCAAGTCCCGCCTCGTTGGAGAAAACTCCCCGCCGCAGTCCCACCGACACGGCTTTTTTTACCGTTATCCCCACAGCACCCCCCGCCGCCGCTTTCGGCGTGAAAGCGCAGGCTATGATCTCCCCGAACGCTTCGGTTGCGCCGATGTCCGAACGGGCGATGAGAACGGCGCAGCAGACGGCGTAAACAAGCCCCATTATCGGCACAGCCTTTTCGGTGACCTTCATGACCTGTCCGCAGACGTTTTCCCCCGAAAAGATGACCGCCCCCGTAACCGCCGCCATTATCACTCCCGCCGAAATGCGGAGAATATACGCATTTCCCGCTCCCGACAGCGAGGATATGCTTTGGGCAAAGGCAGAAGTCTGGCTCATACAGCCCATGGCAAATGCAACGCCTATACAGCACAGCGCATAAAAGCGAGCCGTATTTTTCGAACCGAGACCCTTTTCCATATACAGCATAGGACCTTTGGGGGAACGGGGATATTTTTCCGCAAACCTTGCGCCCAAGCGGTTTTCCGTGAAGCTCACAGCCATTCCCAGAAAAGCCGAGACCCACATCCAGAACACCGCTCCCGCTCCCCCGGCAGCCACTGCCGCACCGCAGCCGGTGATGTTCCCCGTTCCCATGGAAGCGGCAAGGGCAGCGGTGACAGCCCCGAGACGTTCCCGTCCGCCGCCCTTCCGTTTATCCTTATTATCTCCGTCACTCAGCAGAAAAGGCAGCCGCAGCTGAACAAACCCGCTTTTCACGGTGCAGAAAACGCCTATAAGGAGAATGACGATAACGGTAAAGTCGCCCCAGAGGAGGCGGTTCAGTTTTTCCATAGTATACCCCATTTTAGTTAATAGTCAAAGTTAATGGTGAGTTAAAGCCCGAGCCGCAGATTACTGTTGTTAAACGGCAGCCGCCGAAAAAATTTCCAATAAATCTTTATTCACGGCGAACACAAATAATTCCCCCTCGTCACTCGCCACTCCTCCCTCACATCTCACTCAAACTGTAAATAATTTGTTAAAATACGGGATAATTTTCCAAAGATATTGATTTTATTAAAAAAATGTGGTAAAATAAATTAGAGTATGCTTGCGCAAAAGCAAGAACAAAGATAATTTCTTTAGGAGGAAAAGGTTCATCATGGATAAAAATCAGTTTTTGAACAAGATAAGCGAAAACCTCTTGACAGACGCACGGACAGACATCAAGGGTGCTTCTCCCCGCCAGCTCCACGACGCTGTGGCAAGGGCGGTCATGAGCGAAATCGTCCCGGTGTGGAACGACACGGAAACACGGCACAACAGCCGCAGGAGAGCTTATTACCTGTCCGCAGAGTTTCTCATGGGCAGGGCGGTATTCAATAATCTCTATTGCGCAGGGCTTCTGAATGAGGCTAAGGAGATCTTCTCCGAGCAGGGAGTTGACATTTCCTGTCTGGAAGAGATAGAGGACGCTTCTCTCGGAAACGGCGGTCTCGGCCGTCTGGCGGCGTGCTTTTTGGATTCGGCGGCGGCGTGCGACATTCCCCTGAACGGCTACGGCATCCGCTACAAATACGGTCTCTTCAAGCAGTCTATCGGCAACGGCTTCCAGCAGGAAGCGGCAGACCCGTGGCTGGACTGCGGCGACGCATGGAGTTACCGTGCGGAAACTGACACAGTAATTGTGGAATTTGCGGATCAGACTGTAAAAGCCGTCCCCTACGATATGCCCATTATCGGCTTTGACAAAAAGGCTGTGAACACATTGCGGCTGTGGCAGGCGGAGAGCCTTTCGGGATTTGATTTCGGCAAGTTCGACGATCAGGACTATGCGGGAGCCAACGAAAGCAATATTATGGCAGACGCCATCAACGATGTTCTCTACCCCAACGACAATACCGACAAGGGCAGGCGGCTTCGCTTGAAGCAGCAGTATTTCTTTGTGTCCGCATCTGTGCAGGATATAATCAGGCGGTATAAGGCAAAGCACGGCAGCGATTTCTCACACTTTGCCGAGGAATACGCCATTCAGCTCAACGACACCCACCCCACCGTTGCTATCCCCGAACTTATAAGGCTGTTTATGTTCAAAGAGGAAATGAGCTTCAAAGAGGCTTTCGACATTGCCCAGAAGACCTGCAACTACACCAACCACACCGTCCTGGGAGAGGCTCTGGAGAAATGGAATATCGACCTTTTCAAGAGCGTTATCCCCACTGTTTACGAAATTATCCTTATGATAAACGAGCATCTTAAGAAATACCTTGCTTCCATAGGGCAGAATGAAGGGCAGATAAACTCCAAGCTCATTGTGGACGGCGGCGTTATCCATATGGCAAGAATGGCTATATTCGCCTCCTCCCACACCAACGGCGTGGCGGCTCTGCATACGGATATTCTTAAAAAAGACGTTCTCAAAGACTGGTACGAGATATTCCCCGACCGTTTCCAGAACAAGACCAACGGCATTACTCCAAGAAGATGGCTTGGGCTGTGCAACCCGGAGCTGTCCGCCCTTATCACCGAAAAGATAGGCGGCGGCTGGGAGACCGACCTTGACAGGTTGGCGGAGCTTAAGAAATTCGTCAACGACGGCAGTGTGATAAAGCGGTTCAACGAGATAAAGCGGCAGAAGAAAGTTCAGCTGTGCGAATATATCAAGGAACACGAGGGCGTGGAAATATCCCCCGACTTTGTGTTTGACATTCAGGTAAAGCGGCTTCACGAGTATAAAAGGCAGCTCCTGAACGCATTCTCCATTGTTGACCTGTATTTCCAGATAAAGGACAACAAGCTCCCCGACCTTCAGCCCACCGCCTTTATCTTCGGCGCAAAGGCAGCCCCCGCCTACAGGCGTGCCAAAGGTATAATCAAGTATATCAACGAGGTTGCAAAACTTGTAAACAACGACCCTGCCGCAAGGGACAAGATAAAGGTGCTTTTCGTTCAGAACTACAACGTTTCCTATGCGGAAAAACTTATCCCTGCGGCGGACATTTCCGAGCAGATATCCACGGCGGGGCTTGAAGCGTCCGGTACGGGCAATATGAAGTTTATGCTCAACGGAGCTGTCACCCTCGGCACTTACGACGGCGCAAACGTTGAGATAGTGGAAGAAGCGGGCTGGGAGAACGAGTATATCTTCGGCGCAAGAGTGGAGGAGATAGAGGCGGTAAAGCCCACCTATGCACCCAGAGAGAAGATATACTACCGCAACGAGCGTGTAAAGCGGGTCATCAACACCCTTGTGGACGGCACATTCAACGACGGGGATACGGGAATGTTCGGCGAGCTTTTCAACGCCCTTATCAACGGCACAAGCTGGCATAAGCCCGACCATTATTTCCTCCTTACCGACTTGGAGGGCTATGTTGACACCAAGCTGCGTGCGCTGTACGATTACAAGAACAGGGAAGTATTCGGCAAAAAGTGCTGGATGAACATCGCCAGCGCAGGCAAGTTCAGCTCGGACAGAACCGTAAAACAGTATGCCGAGGAACTGTGGAAGCTGTAATACCAATCCCCATTGGAATTATGGAGAAAAAGCCGCCGCAAAAAATTTTCGTATATGGTTTTTGCGGCGGCTGATTCCCATAATTCAATGAGGGATTTGTATAAGACAGGCGATATACCGGATAAAATAACTTTCGGCAGGACTTTTTGCCCTGCCGGAATTTTTTAGTGATGCGGATCGGTATTAATTGTCCCGATCGCTCTCAATTCCTACTCTCCCCCGTTCTCTTCCTCCGCCTTCCCCTCAACCAACTCCGTAATAGCCGCCATAATTATCCTCTTTCCCCTTTTTATATCCTCGCTCGATTCGGTAAGATTCAGTTCCTCCGCCGTTATCGGCTTGCCTATCCGCAGGGTCAGCTTGCTGCGGAAATGCAGCTTCTCCCCCTCGAAAACTATCCCCATGGGCAGCACGTCCGCCCCCGACCGTGCGGCTATAAGCGCAATGCCGTTTTTCCCCCTTTTCACCTTATTCTCCTTTGACCTTGTTCCCTCCGGGAAGATCACCACGTTCTTCCCCTCTGCAAGCCTGTCACAGCACTCATCTATGATAGTCATATCCCCCGCCCCCCTCTTCACCGGGAAAGCCCCCAGCATACGGATAAACGCCCCGAAGAGCTTATTGTGAAAAAGCTCCTCCTTTGCCATATATGTCACAGGCTTTTTCATGGGCATGGTCAGCAGCACCGGGTCTGCATAGCTGCGGTGGTTGGAGGCGATTATTACCCCCTCCTTTCCCGTCAGGTTCTCTTTCCCCTCAATGTGAAAATTATAGTAGACTTTGTACACAAAAACTGTGGCGTATCTGATAAATGCGTTCATAAAGATCAATCCTTAACTTCAGTTGATTTGCATTCGGCAAAATGCAGCTGTTTATTGTATTACCCTCTCCAACTCATCCGCCATGACAGCGGCAATTTCGGATGTTTTTTCGGGGGCTGTGCCGATACTTTTAAAAAGCTCGTGAATATTATTCTCAAAATCCGCCGGAAGAATACCGCATTCCGCAAGGCATATGCTCACAAGCTTTTTCTCGCCGGGGTGAGTTTTTTTGTTGAGGGCGAAAATAACATCAAAATAGCTTGCCATAAACTCCGCCGTCCTGTGGTTGACACTGTTTATATCGCCTCTTGAAGCAGCTTTCTTTATCTGGTCGGGGTAGTTTGGCAGGGCGGTTTTCATAAGCCGCATATTGCGGGAGATTATATTTTCCGCCAGTTTTTCCGGATAGGGGACGGTATACCGTTTTTGCAGTTCGCCGTAACGTCCGCTTCGGTCAAAAACAATTTTACTGTTCAGAAGATTATGCCACATGCAGGTGGTGTAGCCGTTGGACGGCTCGAAATCGTCGCAGACCCGTGAGATACCCGCCGCAAAATCGTCAAGCCTCCTGTAGGGAATATCCATGGGAACGCCGTCAAGCAGGATGAGATTGTCCTCGTATTCCCAGAAACGGTTGCCTATTTCCGCAGTCTTGCACAGCCCCGAAAAAGCCTCCCTGCGGACATCTTCGGGTATATCCTCCGTCACGTACAGATAAACGTCATAGTCCGATCTGCCGTCCGCCCGTCCCGCCGCCCGTGAACCGCCCAATACACAGGCTTCGGCTCCGCTCATATTTTCAAGTATCTTAAAAATTTCATCCGCATAGCTACTCATAAGATCATTCCTTTCTCTCCGCCGCTTTTTTCAGGTCACGGGCAAATGTCTCCTGCTGTTTTTTCAGATATCCCTTGACAAAGGGTTTCATAATAATTTTCTTAACAGTCACGTCCTCCGTGAACTCTATCTCCGTGCCGCCCTCCGCCGGGCGGAAAAGTCCCGTCCAATGCCCTGTCATATTTGAATTTTCCATATCCATTTCCCACCGTTCGCAAGGCTCGCAGCGGGTGACGGCAAAGCGGGTAACATAGCCGCCGGGAGTATGTTCCTCAAATCGTTCCGGGGATATTATCACCGTTTTCTCAATATCACTGCGCCAGCCGTAATTTTCCGGGTCTGTAACAAGCTCCCAGACCTTTTCCTGCGGAGCGTTGACAAACGTCTTCAAAACCGATACAGCCATAAGCGGACTCCTTTCATAACGGGCGATCTTCCCCGACCTTATTATTATACCTCATTTTCCCGATGTTGTCAAGCTATGGAAAAAACAAAATCACACGCAAAATCAATTTTGCTTTATTAACGTGTCTTTTCCCCTGCCGCAAGCGGGGGAAAAGACCTGCCTTATTTGAATTTTTATTTTAATCAATCGGCATTTGTTAAAAGAGAATTTAAAAATTGATTTTTGTGACAAAATCAATTTTGCCGTTGACAAAAGGGGAAAAGGGTGGTATAATAAGGGTGAGGGGTGATGTTATGTGCAAACTATTTGACGACTGGTCTTCGGAGATAGAAAATTACTGCAATGAAAACGGACTTAGCTTTGATAAAGCCAAAAAACTTTCCCAATCCCGGAACAAAACAAGTATCGGTCCGGGTTATCACGACCCGGAAAAGGGAAAAAGAGGTTTGCTTGACGATACTCCAATGCCCCTTGTGCTTTACATTGAACGTATTCAGGACGGCTCGCTTGTTTTTACACAAACCGAGTATACGAAAAAATATCTTTCACGGTAGTTTTATAATTTTTGAAAGGGGTAAGAAATTACGAACGGAGAAGAATATTTCGCATACGATAAAATCTCCGTTCCGGAGTATATCAAAAAAATGACTGACGAGGAGCTTGACAGGGAAATTGCACGTCTTGAAGAAGAATCAAAAGAGACAAACAGAAAAGCCTGACAGCGGCTGCCGTTTATTGAGCGTTAAACGCATTCCCGCAAAATCATTAACCATCCGTTCACAAATCCCTTGCCAAAAATTTACAAAATTCCACCCATTAAAAAATATTATTATTGACAAATCCGCCGAAATTTGGTATAATTTATTGTGTGTGAAAATATTTCCGGGGCGATGAACCTCCCGGACTTCTGAAAGGAAATGTATATTATGTCTGCAAATATAGTTATAGGCACTCAATGGGGGGACGAGGGCAAGGGGAAGGTCATCGACATTTTAGCGTCCCGTGCGGACGTGGTGGTAAGAGCCCAGGGGGGCAACAATGCGGGACACACCGTTGCAAGCGGCGGCGAAACTTACAAGCTCCACCTTATCCCATCGGGCATTCTTTATAAAGACACTCTCTGCCTTATCGGCGCAGGGGTGGTGCTTGACCCCAAAGACCTGCTGGGGGAGATAGACAGCCTTTCGGGCAGGGGCATTTCTTTTGACAATCTTAAAATCGACCCCAGGGCGCACATCATAATGCCCTGGCATATTGCTCTTGACGGGCTTTCCGAGCAGTTTCGGGGAAACAAGGACATCGGCACTACCCACAGGGGCATAGGTCCCGCTTACATGGATAAATACGAGCGCAGCGGTCTGCGGTTTTACGACCTTGTTCACCCGGAAATATTCCGTGAAAAGGCAAGAAGCGCAGGAGAGCTGAAAAATGCCATTATCACAAAGGTTTTCGGCGGAGAAGCCTTCGACCTTGACAAGGTGATAGAGGAATATATCGGGTACGGCAGGCGGCTGGAAGGCTATATGGGCGACGTTTCCGTCCTTACCTATGAAGCGGCAAAGGCGGGAAAGACCATTCTTTTCGAGGGAGCGCAGGCAACTCTCCTTGACATTGATTTCGGCACATACCCTTATGTTACAAGCTCTCACCCCTTGTCCGCAGGGGTCTGCACAGGGTCGGGGGTAGGTCCTACGGTTATTGACAAGATCTACGGCGTTGCCAAAGCCTATACCACAAGAGTGGGCAAAGGTCCTTTCCCCACCGAGCTTTCGGACAGCGTAGGGGACTATATCCGTGACAAAGGCGGCGAGTTCGGCACTATCACAGGCCGCCCCCGCAGAACAGGCTGGTTCGACGCTGTAATTGTCCGCCACGCCGTTCGTGTGAACGGGCTGTCGAGCCTTGTCATCAACAAGTTGGACACTCTTGCGGGACTTGATACCCTTAAAGTATGCGTTGCCTACAAAAAGCCCGACGGCAGTGTTATCAAGGACTTCCCGCCGACTTTGGAAGGGCTGGAGGGCTGCGAGCCTGTATATGAAGA
>JAMOZU010000079.1 GCA_023667745.1 Ruminococcus sp. | reverse complement strand
TCGCTGCTGCAGGGTGCGGAGAACAGGGGGAGGAATGAAGGACTGGCAAAAGGACTGGCAAAAGGACGGCTTGAAGGACGGCTTGAAGGACGGGTTGAGGGTCGGCTAGAGGGGCGGCTTGAAGGTCGGGCAGAAGGTCGTATGGAGATTATTGAAAGTTTAAAGGCATATGGTATGACCGATGAACAAATCAAAGAAGCACTTTCGTTAAAAAGAAAGCCGGCAGACAGCTGAACAAGGACAACCGCAGGGAACTGTGGCTGCAATTCATCAACGCCGACAGCGAGGAGGAATTTGATATGCCAAACCGTACAGATGTGCCTGTTATACAAAAGGCTGTGCAGGTCATATACGACATGAGCGAGGACGCAAGGATAAGGGAAAATGCAAGGATAAGGGAGAAAGCACTTCACGACGAGGCTTCGCTGCTGCAGGGTGCGGAGAACAGGGGGAGGAATGAAGGACTGGCAAAAGGACGGCTTGAAGGGCGGCTTGAGGGGCGGCTTGAAGGTCGGGCAGAAGGTCGTATGGAGATTATTGAAAGTTTAAAGGCATATGGTATGACCGATGAACAAATCAAAGAAGCACTTTCGTTAAATAAAATCGGCATCTGACAAGTACAACCGCCCGAAACCGCAGCTGCATCCGTAAATAAGCCGAAAAGCACAGCCTCCGAATTACCGTAGGCTGTGCTTCATTGGGTTATCAACAGGCGTAAAAATATCTCATACCAATCCCCGTTAGAATTACGGAGAAGAAGCCGCCTCAAAAAATTTACCTTTATGATTTTTTGAGACGGCTGATTCCCATAAGCCAATGAGGGAATTTGTGTCATTCGCTCTTTTCCAGCCTGAAGGTTATCTCGAACTCGCTCTCCTCGCCTGTGATGGTCCTGCGGTAAACGGAGGCTGTCACCACGTCGCCTGCTTTGTGTATCGACTGAAACTCTTTCAAGGCGGCATCGGATGTCATGGGGATGCCGTCCATTTCGGTGATGATGTCGTCCGGGAGCAGGTCGGTGTTGGAAATGTCGCAGTCCTCGCTTATCTCGCTTATGCGCATTCCCGGAGGAACGCCCAAAGCATCCGCCGTGTCATGGTCGATAAGCTGGTAAAGAACGCCCACACGGGGTTTCCATGAAACATATCCGTTGGCGATTATCTCCTCGCATATGGGCACCGCAAAGTCCATGGCAATGGCGAAGCCTATATTTTCGTCGTTGTCGGTGACCGACTTGCTTGTGGGAATGCCCACCACCTGTCCGTACATATTCACCAGCGCACCGCCGGAAATGCCCGTATTAAAGGCGGCATCCGTCTGAATGCACTGTATGGGGTAGTCGGAATAGCTCTGTATCTCACGGTTCACATATGAAACATACCCTACCGTCAGCGTGTTTTCATATCCCCCGGAGTTGCCTATGGCTACCACTTGCTCCCCCTGCTCCAGTTCGCCGCTGCTGCCAAGCTCCGCAGGAACAAGCCCCGCCGCATCTATCCGTATGACAGCCAGATCGTACCAAGGCTCGTATCCTATAATTTCCGCCTCATACTCGCCGCCGTCGCAAGTGACTGCCTTTATGCGGTTAAGCCCCTCCACCATATGAGCGTTGGTGATTATAAAGCCGTCCTCGGAGATAATAACTCCCGTTGCCGCAGAGTATGGCGTAAGCGTGGTGGTGGTGTAGCCGTAAAGGGTGACGATAGAGGGAGAAATGTGCTTTGCCACACCTACGGTGGTGTACAGCCCCTTTTCCCTGTCCTGATAGTCGTTGTCGTCGCCGGAGGGTTTCGAGCGGACGCTGATGTTCACCGTGATCCCCGCTCCCGGATTATCCTTGCTTGAAAGGTTGTTTTCCCTGTCCCCCAAAAGCCGCTCGGAACTGCCCGAAGAGGAGCTTTGCGCCTTCTCTCCGTCTCTGCTGTTTTTGTGGTTCACCGCAAGAAGTATCATAACGCTTGCCAGCAGTGCCGCAATGACAATGATAATTGTAATGACCAATGCGTTTGAGGGCTTTTTTACAGCCGTTTCCTCTCCTTGGGGAACGGCGGGTATCATGGGAGTTTTCGGCGGCTCGCGATAGGGGGTGTTATATCCGCTGTTGTAACCGCCGTTGGAATAACCGTATGCGGGAACCCCCTGCCCCGGATAGTCGTAAGACTTGCCGTACCCGTACTGCCCGCCGCCGTACTGACCGTAAGGCTGACCGTTTCCGTACTGTCCGAACGTCTGCCCGCCGTAACCGTTGGCATACTGCCCGTATTGACCGGGCTGAACATTCTGCCCGTACTGTCCGCCCTGCATCGGCTGACCCGGCTGATCTCCCTGTTCCTGCCCAAAACGCTGTTCGCCGAATATGCCGCCCCTATGCGGAGTCCCGCCTGCCGTGATGTTATCCGCCGTACCGGGAAATTCCTCCATAAGGCTCGGAATGCCGTTGCGGAAGTCTGAAACCTTCTCAGCATTTTCACCGGAGATTTCAAAAACGCCCCGAATATCTTCCCCGGCTGTTTCCGAATTTTCATCGGCGGAAGCATTTTCGGCATTGACTGTATTGTCCGTATTAACGGTGTTTTCGGCATTGTCAATGTTGACATCATTGTCCGCCGCCTTATTTTCGGAAGAGGGCTGTGCGCCGCTGTCCGTATCCGGAGTTACATCATTTTCCTTAAATTCATTCATAATATTCACCTACACAAACACAAAAACATTGCCGGTAAACTGCAAACCGGAAAACCTGTACCCCGCTGTAAATTCTGTATCATTCCCGCCTTGCCGGCTGCTCGCCGGGAGGAAGGGTAAATTCAAATTCCGTATATTCGCCCTGCTTGCTGCGGACGGTGACAGCCCCGCCGTGAAGTTTTATAATGGAGCGGACTATGGAAAGCCCCAGTCCCACTCCCGTTTTGTCCTTGCCTCTGGATTCGTCGGTCTTGTAGAAGCGGTCGAAAACACGGTATATCTCATTTTTCTTAAGCCCATCGCCGCTGTTGCGGATAACAAGGGAAACCATACCTTCCGACTGCCCGAAGCTGTAGGAGATATACCCGCCTTTGTTGACGAATTTAACGGCGTTTTCCGTAAGATTGTATATCACCTGCTGGGCAAGATCCATGTCCGCTTTTACGAAAATCCTGTCTGCGTCCAGCCCGCGAATGTCAAGCTCCTTGCTCTCTATCCGCTTTTCAAAGAGGAGAACTGTCTTTACGGTGAGAGCCGTCAGGTCAAAGTCCTCCGTCTGGAGTTCCAGTTCTCCCGCCTCGTACTTGGATATGTTGAGCATGGAGCGGACAAGCCTTGCCAGACGGTTTATCTCCTCGGAGACAATTGTAAGATATTCCCTGTGGCGGCTTTCGGGGATAGTGCCGTCCAGAATGCCGTCCACAAAGCCGCCTATGGTGGTCATGGGGGTTCTGAGCTCATGGGACACGTTGGAGACAAAGCTCTTGCGGTTCTCCTCTATGCTTTCAAGGGCATACGCCATTTCATTGAGCGTGTTGGCAAGAAAGCCCATCTCGCTGTGGTCTTCAACAATGACCTTTTCCGAAAAGTCCCCCTCGCCGAATTTCTTTGCCGCCATGGTCATTTCCCTTACAGGCTTTACTATCCTGTCGACCGCATACCGCAGTATGGGGTAAAAACAGATAAGCATAAGAGCCAGCAATGCCGCAAACAGACCCGCCATACGCCCGATGTAGCCGTACATTCCGTCCGCATTCATAAAGCAAAGAAGATAATAATTCCTGCCGCCGTCGGAAATACCGTACAGCAAACTGACTTTCGGGCTGTCGAAAAGCCCCCCCATGGCGGAAATATCAAAATATCCCCTGCTGCCCGCCCGATCCGCCTCGGACATTTCCTGCCCGCCCAACCGAGGCAATGTTTCACCTGTGGGTGAAACCTCACCTGCGGGCGAAACCTTACCCGCAGACAAAATGCCGCTCCCGGAGAGCATTTCTCCCGCCGCATAATCTCCCGCTCCGTCAAAAAGCGTGAAATACGCTTCCGTGTGGGACTGCTCTTCGGCGTAAAAATCACTCAGCACAGCAACGCTGCTTTCATCGTTTCCGATCGTTTCCTCCGTAATGCGGAGAACATAGGAGCTTTCCTTTTCAAGCTGCGCCTGCCTGTCCCGCTTGTATGTGGAAGCGGAAAAGCATATCATAGCCGCCGCCGTTACAAGGGAAGCGGCCGTGATAAGGGATATGCACAGCCTGAAATACTCCGAGGCAATGCTTTTACGCACCTTCCTCGTCCGCCTCGAACTTGTAGCCTACGCCCCAAACGGTCTTTAACGCCCACTTGTCCGAAACGCCCTCCAGCTTTTCCCGCAGTCTCTTGATGTGAACGTCTATGGTGCGGGAGTCGCCGTAATATTCAAAGCCCCATACCTCGTCAAGGAGCTGATCTCTCGTGTAGACCCTGTTGGGATTGGAAGCAAGATAGAACAAAAGCTCCAGTTCCTTGGGAGGAGTGTCCATTACCTTGCCGTCAACACGCAGTTCATAACGGGTCATATTTACAACCAGCTTGTCGTATTTTACCTCTCTTATCTCCGTTTCCGCAGCGGACTGACCGATACGGCGGGAGACTGCCTTTATGCGGGCTATTACCTCTTTGGTGTCAAAGGGCTTTACGATGTAATCGTCTGCCCCAAGCTCCAGTCCCAGCACCTTGTCGAAAGTCTCGCTCTTGGCTGTTATCATAATAATGGGCACGTTGGATTTTTTCCTTATCTCCCTGCACACCTGCCAGCCGTCAAGACCGGGGAGCATAATATCTAAGAGAACAACGTCCGGCTTCATGGCATTGAACTTTATCACAGCCTCCTCGCCGTCGTGGGAGATCATAACGCCGTAGCCGTCTTTTTCCAGATACAGCTTCAAAAGTTCGCAGATGTTGTTGTCGTCGTCAACTACAAGTACCTTTCCCAGTGACATATTAAATTCCTCCTAATGTATAGAGCCGCCGGGTCAGCCGAAAAAGCCGCCCTCTCTACCAAAAAAACTATGTTTGCCTGTTCCGAGTAAAAATTACAGATACATATAAAATTTACCTTATTTCTATTATATAATATATCTCGCTCCTATTTATAGAATTTTTTAACATATAATGTTAACAAAATGTAAATTTCACAAAATTTATTTGATGTATTTAATAAATAGCCAAAAAAAATTAACACTCGGCAAGCCCGACCGCCCCGGCATTATTCTTTGAAACAAGCGATAAACTCTTTGTTACAGGGATTTTCCTGCCTCTCGCTTTATCCTTTCGGCATATTCCGTCAACAGTTACAATTATATGAACGATTTTTTTTTGAAATTTTAGAAAATTTATAAAAAAACCTGTTGATTTTTCCCGGCGGCGGCGTTATAATTATAGTAGGAATTTTTCCCCGCCTGCGGCGGGGGAAAAAATCGACATGGAAAAGGGGTGTCTGCGCCTGTGACAACAAGCTACAAAGTCGCCGTGGGGGGCGTAATATCCGCCCTCTGCCTTACTCTTATGTTTATGACGGGAATGTTCCCGCTGCTAAGTATGGCCATCCCCATTTATGCGGGGGCTATGATGATAATAGTGGCAAAGGAAGTAAGCCCCGGCTGGGCGTATGCGGCGTACTGCGCAGTGTCGCTGCTGTCCCTTTTCCTCACCCCCGACAAGGAAGCGTCCACGCTGTTCATCTTTTTTTTCGGCTACTACCCCATTCTGCTGCCCCGCCTTAACGGCATAAAGCATAAACTGCCGAGGGTCGCCCTGAAACTCGCAATATTCAACTTTGCCGTGATAACATGGTACAAGCTGATAACCTTTATTCTCGGTATCTACGACTATTTCGGGGACTTTGCCTTTCTGGGGAAATTCGCCGTGCCTGCCGTGCTTGTTTTTGTGAATCTGATATTTGCGATGTACGATTATACCATAAAGCTCATAGAAGAGGTCTATGTAAACTGGTTCAGACCCACTTATTTCGGGAAGAAAAAGGGGAAGAGGAAAGCGGGGACGGCGAGAAACGCGGGAAACGATAATGGTAAAAATTAACTGTCACTTCCTTAACTGTTAAGCAAACTCCGAGCAAGACAAATTTTTAAAATTTGCATACATTGCAAGACTTTATATTAGGCAGGTATATTTTCCCCGCCTACGGCGGGGAAAATATACCTTAAATCAACACTTCGCCTCCTTGCATGGAATCCTGATAACCGTCTTCAGCCCTTCGGGAGCGCATCGGCGGGGGTCGGAAAGATATATCTCATGGTGACGGCGCAGGGGGGTGAAGTCGGGAGCAAGCCCGCTGTCCGCCGCATATCCGTAAAGTTTCTCTATCGTCTCCCTCTCGTTGTCGTATGAGCCTTTGTGCATAGCCTGAGCGCAAAGCCCCTCGTCAAATTTGAAAAACACCGCCTTTGAAACGTCAAGGGACGGCTTCTTTTTTTTGAGTGTATTTTTCGCCCAAAGGAAAACCTCTTCCGTAACAAACTCCGGCTGACGTATCATAGACCGCCAGCAAAATCCGCTTTTGTCGGCGGCGTTTTCTATAGGTTTGCCGTCCTCCGCCGTCCACAGCCCCTCCAACGGCGGGACGACATAATCAAAATATCCCTCGATAGGCTCGCCGCCCTTCTTTGACATCTTCACCGTAAACGAAAGCCCATAAAGCAGCTCTATAGCCGCCTTGTATTCGGGGCTGCTGTTGGGGTCTCCCCTGCCGTCCACGGCAAAGAATATCATCTCCGGCACATGTATAAACTGCGGGATCTGACGAGGGCAGATAAAGCTCCTTGTAAGCCTTTTTGTAATCGAGTTTTTCGGGTGTTTTCATATTTACCGTTCCTTTCGTATTTTAAATTTCCTTATTGACGCTTCCTTGCCGCAGCAGCTTATCGACCGGGATTTTACGGCTGATTTTCTCCGACCGCCAAAAACAAGCCCGCTACCAACAACTATTAATTATTAACTATTAACTTTTCATACGCCCCTTTCTCAAAATCCCACTGCTCCCTATAGGGCTGTCCCTTTTCGTATATCCATCGGTATGCGAAAACCGGGGTCAGCCCGATCACCCTTTCTCCGGGCAGTGACGAGTACCTTGCCGCCGCCAAAGGATAGTACTTTTTCAGCATACGCATAAAATCGAGATCATCGGCGGGTCGTCCCAAAGTCACGCATGTCCCCTGTACGGAAATATTTTTGCAGCACAAAGCGGCGTTGGGATTTCCCGCTATCTGGCGGAATTTGGTGTAACTCTCATCGGTCTGGAAAAAGAATTTCCCGCCGAAAATAACCGTACTTACCGGGCGGACGGTGACAACGCCGTCTGCGCAGGAGGCGAACGCCGTTATCCCGTGGCTGCCCACAACGAGCCAAAACAAGTCAAAATCGTTGTTCATAAACATCATCCTTTCGTCGGTTTAATAAAATCATACCACACAAAAGTTGACAGCTGTATGACAAGTTTAACGGCGGAAGATTGTAAAGTTTTTGTGAACGAAATTTTCTTTGTAATATTCCGTAATTTTTTTCGTCCTATATTGCAGAATGAGAACTTTATGCAGCAGGTTACATCTCTCACCTCTGACTTACAAAAAAAGGTTTGTGATGAAATATGAACGGCAAAACCGTTTCCGACAATGAAATTATTTCCCTTTACTTTGCCCGCCGTCAGCAGGCTGTGGCCCTGTCACGGGAAAAATACGGTGCATACTGCTTTGAGGTCGCACGAAATATCCTGTCAAGCAGGGAGGACTCCGAGGAATGCGTCAACGACACCTGGCTTGCCGCATGGAACGTTATCCCGCCCCAAAAGCCCGCCCGCCTGAAAATGTTTTTTGCCAAAATCACCCGCAACTCAGCCCTTGACCTTGTACGGCGGCAGGGGGCGAAGAAACGGGGCAGCGGCGAATTTGCAATGTCGCTGGAGGAGCTTTCGGAGTGCCTTGGCGGCAGGAGCGTGGAAGAGGAACTGGACGCAAAAAGCCTGGGCGAGTGCGTGAACGGGTTCCTGAAAAGTCTCCCCCAAAAGGACAGGCGGATATTTCTTCGGCGGTACTTTTTCGCCGACTCAGCCGCCGATATTGCAAAACGCTATGGCGTTACCCCCAATGCCGCCGCAGTTTCCCTTTGCCGCACCCGTGAAAAGCTCCGTGAACATCTGAAAAAGGAGGGCTTTCTGTCATGACCGTGTTTGATTTGCTTAAAGCTATAGGCAATGCTGATGATGAGCTTTTAGAGGACAGCGAATGCACCGCAAAGCCTGTGTTAAAAGCGGGAAAAATACTTCCGTGGCTGTCGGCGGCGGCTTGCATAGGGCTTATTGCGGCTGTGTCCGTTTATGTCCGCAATGATGACATTGCCTCAAAAGACCGGCAAACGCCGTTCGCTTCGGAACTCTCGGAAACGTCCGCCGGAATATTTTCGGAAACTTCTGCCGGGATATTTTCGGAAACGCCCTTTGAGACATCTTCCGAAATATCCTTATCTTCCCAAACGCCGACTGTTCAAAGTATTGATAACGAAGAAGCTGCCGACGTGACACTTTCGGCAGAGACAGCGGCGGTGACAACATCAACATGCCGCATTGCCGCCGAAACTCAAACGACTTTTACGGAAGCACCTTTTACGGAATCTCCCGAATCCCTCGCCGAGGAAACCTCCGTAACTGCTGAGACCGCTCCCGAAGAGCTTCTGACCACTGCCGACCTGACCGACCTTACCTCGATGGAGGAGGCACTTATCCCCCGCTGGGAGGATATGAGCGATATGGAGCGGTTTACGGGACTGCGTTGGCGGGAGAGCGAATATATTATCACAACGGATAAATTCGACAGCTCCGAGCTGACCTTTTCCCCCTTCCCCGGCGAGATTTTCGGCTATGACGAATACAGCGGCAGCGAGTTTGCCAAGCCCATAGCTGTCTATACTATCGGCGGCGTGAACGAAAATTACATGGCGGCTGTCCTTACCGCCGACGGCGAATATACCGGCTTTGTCAATTACCGCTTCAAGCCCGCAAACTTGGAGGATTTCCTTTCCGATACGGATTTTTACGCCCGCCATGCTCCCGCCCGGCTTTTTTCGGGGGACGTTATTTCCGCAAGCGAGCATATGGAATACACCCTCCCCGACCTGAACGAGCGTATCGAAAGTCTGCTTGCCCTGCGCAAATACACTCTCCCCGAACCGAACCCCGCCGACACGGGACAGAGCAGCTACGCCCTTTACGACAGCAGCGGCAGGGCGGTGATGTTCATCTACGGCAGCGGCTATGTTACGATACTGGGAGAGACTTTCAATATCGGCGAGGACGTTATCGGGGAATTTTCCGATTATGTTGAGGAAAACGCCGAAAAATCGGAGCTTGTGCGCTACGGTGCAGTACCCTCCGATGAAATGGTACCGGA
>JAMOZU010000078.1 GCA_023667745.1 Ruminococcus sp. | reverse complement strand
CCTCATTGAATTATGGGATTCAGCCGCCGCAAAAAATCATAAATGCAAATTTTTTTCGGCGGCTTCATCTCCATAATTCTAATGGGGATTAGTATTATACTAATCCCCATTGGAATTATGGGAATTAAGTATAACAAAAAAGCGGCTGCCCATATCAAACCGGGCAGCCGCTTGCAGCATTATTCAAGAATTTCAGGTATTGTTATCCCGATTCCGGGATAACATTTTTTGCTTTTAGTCCTCATCAATATCCCCTGCGCAGACAACATAGTTGCCGCCGGAGGTTATCTCAAAGGAGAATGTTCTGTTATCGGCTACCTTGCCGGTGTCAACGGTTCTGAACTTGCCGGGAGCTGTTCTCTTGAGAGCAGTTGCGTTAAGTCCCTTAGAGCCGCCTCTCATGTTTACGGAAACAGTGGCTTTCTCGATGCCTTCCATGTTCCTGATGCCTACCTGACGGATCTCTTTTGCTCCCGCAAATGCAGCCTTTTCCGAAGCGGAAAGGAATCTTACGGGGGTGTAAAGAGACTTGCCGTTAAAGTCCTCGCTCACATCATTGCTGTTGATGGAAAGGGTGTAGCCGCTGTATTGGAGCTGTACGGTGATGTTGTTCTTGCCTGCAATTTTGCCGATAATGGTCTGCTCGTCGGTAGAGCCGTCCATGATAACGGCAATAACGTCGCCGGACTTGGCGTGAGACGCTGCATCAACTGCGTTTGCGCCGGAAACCGCATTGCCGGAGTTAAGTGCGGTGGAAACGGGAGTATCGCCTACGCTGGGAGTATATCCGCTATCAAGGCTTCCGACGGGAAGTGCGGGAGCGGGAGCGGGCTCGGGAGTGGGAGTGGGAGTGGGTTCTTCCGAACCGCCTATACTCTTTACAAGCTCGATCTTAGTAACAGTGCAATACTGCCCCTGAATGATCATACCGCCTTTTTTAAGAGCGTTCAGGTCGTTTTCATTGTCGATAACAAGGGTAACGGAAGTGCCGGAAACAACTACTACCGCATCGGTAAAGCCGTCCAGTACCTTAGAAGCCTCCAAGACTGCCCATTCGCCGTTGTTGAACTGGAGCTGTGCGCCGTCGCCGGGAACAAAGGAGATAACCAGTTTGTCGCCGTTCTCCAAGTCTGCAAAACGCTCGCCCTCAATGATAACTCTGCCGCCGTCTTCCCATGTTACGGCAAGGCTGCCTTCCCAGATGGAATCAACGGTAACATTGTCATCTTTGTTATCATCGTCCTTGTTATCATCATCTTTATTGTCATCGTCCTTGTTGTCGTCATCTTTATTGTCGTCGTCTTTGTTATCGTCGTCCTCAAGTCCGCTTACGGTAACAGTAATCGTAACAGCAATGCTGCCGGCGGCGTTGATGGAATCGTTGCTTGTTCCGAGGGTAATGCCTGTGGGATAGTAGATCTCGTTCTGACCGAGAAGACTGCTTACGTTTACCGAAGCGGTAACAGTGTACTCGCCGTTTTCGAGTTTTACGGAGTCTGTATTGATGTTGGTAATGTAGCTTCCCAGTGCGGTTATAACCTTGTCATTTGCACCGGAACTCTTCTTGAGAGTTATGCCCAGTTTCTGAATTTCCGCCGTAACAGCCGCCTTTACGCCTGCAAGGTCGTCATCGGCGGAAGCCGTTACCGATACCTTATTGGCAGAAAGCTCATAGCCCTGATATGCGGTCACATTGGAAGTATCGGAAGTACCCAATGTTGCCGAGCCTGCCGCTTTTGAGCTGCCGTCGTTATCTGCACTTGTCAATGCCGGAGTGACCGCAACCAGTCCCGCAGCCAGTGCCGCAGCCGTTATGCCTGCCAAGAGTTTTTTCAGCTTCATAGCCTATTTTCCTCCTCATAAATAAATTAAATTATCTTGCCCTTGTTAAAGGGTTGAAAAGCGGGCTTCTCCGGAAAATATACCGGATATGTACACGTTACTCCCATCGGAGAAATGCGTTCCCCATTGAGAACGACCCGGTGATAAACCGCCTTACCCCTGCCTGCCGCACTGCTTTTGCGTATTGATACTGCACCTTCCGCACTGCACAGCCTGCGGCTTCAAAGTATAATGCCTTCGCTTTTCATAATAACACTGCCTTGTAATTATATCATAATTGTCAATTTTTTTCAACGGCATTTGCGACAAATTTACAGGGAATTTTTAAGTGATTTTGTGGAAAATATGAGGAGTGCCGACAGAACTGACATCGGGTCACAGCCACTCCCACTGCCGAAAAAAAACAGTCCTACTGCCAATAATATGTATCTTTTTGCAAGTTCACTTTTGCTCATTGTCATCTTCCTTTGCATTATATACTTATCTCCGACCATTGGCACAGCCCGAAAAAATCCCGCCCCTCAAAAAAGTTCATGATTATTTCATTTATCAAAGAGGAATCCATTATCTGCTTTTCGGGGACATTCATGGTAAAAGCGGGCGTGACAAGGGGGCGGATATTTTCGTCACCCCGCTTGTCCGATGAGCATTCTCCTCGATAATGCTTATACCCACTGCCTTTATAAATGCGAGCCTCGATAACTCCGTCAGCACTGCCGCACACCGACTGAACATAGTTTCCGGATATATCGTCCTCAAAAATGATGATATCATACCCATGTCCCGTATTTTCAAAAAAGCGATTGATATCCTCTGCCGCCGCATCTGCGTAAATCCTGCCCTTTGCTGTCAGTTTCATTTTATCAGCTCCTTTTACTGTTTACGCTGTCATTAAATATTATACCATATTTCTCCGTACCCTTCAACGGCTGAATATGAAATATTTGTTAATAAGGAAATTTGTGAAAATTCAACTATTCCGGGAGCTTTATATGATTCTGATTTGTGCATTTTTCGGACAGTGCAAAGAGGGGAATATTTTGCGGTGCTGAACAATATGTGAAATTCAGATAGTTTTGGGCGATTATTGCTTTTGCTGCTTGTGCATATTTAATAAATTTCCTTAAATATGTATGAAATTTTTCCGATTTGATTTTGCCGGAACAATGGAATATAATATAATCAATGAAATCCAAAGGAGATGTTCTGAAATGACTTCAACGGCAAAAAACAAAAAACTCTATTCAATCATCATGGTGGGGCTTATGGCAGCACTTGTATACGTGGGCAACTATCTGCAAATAAAGATACCCAACGGCACGCTGGTAACACGTATCCACCTGGGCAACTCTATGTGCCTGCTGGCGGGAATGCTTTTCGGCAGAATGCGGGGAGGGCTTGCTTCGGGACTGGGAGCTATGATATACGACCTTTTCGACCCTGTTTTTGTTGTTTCCGCACCTTATACCTTTTTAAACAAATTCGCCATGGGATTTGTATCGGGGCATATCGCCAAAAGGGGAGAGGGCGGTAAAAAGGATATGATCGCCGCAGCGGTCACAGGGCAGCTTGTGTATATCGTTCTCTATCTTGTGAAAACTTTCGTGGGACAGATAATGCTGGGCGAGCCTGCGGAGGTTGCTCTGAAAGCCACGGGAGTCAATGCGGTAACATCTACCGTAAACGCAGTTATATCCTGCATTGCGGCAGTGCCGCTGTATTTTGCCCTGAAAAAGGCTCTGGCACACACATCGGTGAATATGCTCATTGAGGAAAAGCCTGTAAAACACGACTGGTTCAATCCTCTTACCGCAGGACTCACGGCGTTTGCCTTTATATCCGCAATGATTTTTAGCATTGACCTTGCAAATACCAATAAGGAAAAGAAGAAATTGCAGGCTCAGAACGAGGCGTATGAACAGCAGCTGGAAGACCTTGCCTATAAGGTGGATATTATCAGCGAACAGCTGAATATATCCTTTCCCGAAAGAGCTGAGGCAGAGCCGGAGCAGTAAGGGTTATAATATAAATTCACTTCCCATGTGATGAAAAAAATTCTGCGCAAATTCCATAAGCGCAAGGTTTTGTTTGAGATTTTTGCAGACAGTGAATCAGTATAAGATTATTTGTACCGACGTTTTCCGGAGGAATGCACAGCGTTCCTCCGGATTTTTGCATGGTTTTCGCAAAATAGTACACCTCTCCGGTATAACTTTCGGATTTTATAGTAAAAATCACCAAAAAATGAGCAAAATATTTTTGTATAAAATCATCTAAAACTCGTTGACATTTTCAAATTATTTTGTTATAATTATTATAATTGGTGCGGATAATGTGCTCTTGCAGTGGAAATTGCGTGTTGCAAATTTGCATATTGCTTCATCGAAATTGTATTCGGGAGGAATTACAGCCGTGGAAATTTACAGAGACTATAATCGGTTCAAGTCAGCTTGCAGCGGGTTTGAGGAGCTTTTTAACGAAAACCGCCTGCACAGCGGCAATCTGTTTTGTCACCCCCTTATCGAAGGGCTTATCTATGTACCCTGCGCGCCGGAGGAAACCAAGAGCCACAGCTTAGACATCTGCCGTATGTCGGACATGATGCTTATGAGTTCGGACGGAGAAGAATTTGTTCCCTTTAATCTTGCCGAGGCAAGAAAAATAGCAGAGGAAAACGAGTGCGTTTACTTAGCGGATATGAACGGTCAGGGGGCTTTTGAAGCCCGCAGCTGGATGATCGACGGCAAACATGATACCCTTATCATAAGCGAGGAGCATATGAAAAAAGAGGGAAAGCCCTATGCTCCGGTAACGCCTCTTACAAATGTATTCCTGAATTTCAAGAAGATAAACTGCAATTTCCTGTACAAGCGGGGGACTGTCGATGAGCCTGTTGTCCTTTCCGACAAAGGAGTAACAGAACAGCTGGACAGATATATAAACGAAGCACTTGAAGAATTTCCCCGCATAGAAGTTTTGGGCAGCGCAGAGTTTGATATTTACGGCGAAAAACTTGTTACAGACAAGAACGAGTCCCGCTGCATGGAACTTGACAAGGGTCTTGCCGTACTTGACAGGATAAATGCGGATATGACTGCTAACGAGTCCGCTTTCAAGGCGGCGGAGCTTGATGTCGACACGGCAAAGCTCACTGTAAAGGCGGCAGTGCTGGCGGCGGACAAGTGCGGTGTGAAAATGCAGGAGAGCGATTTTGCGGGGGCTGCCGATGTTAATGCAGTAAAGGACAGTCTGCGTAAGATAATTTCCGAAAAGAATACCTACGGCTTTAAATATACTTTCCCCGACAAGGCAAAAGCAGGGGAGGCACTGCGGGCAATTGAACTAAGCAACGCATCTCCCGAAGAGATAAAGAAGGACATTATAAATCTGCTGACTGTCCGCCCGGTGTACGGGTCGGTGTTCAATCTTGCAAGAGCCGCATCTCCCGCAGATGCGGAAAATGTGGAGAACATCAGCGAGTATTGGCAGTCATCCGCCCTTGATATTGCAAAGCTCAACGAGTATCTGTCGGAAAATTACATTCCCGCAGACTGCCGGGACAGCGGGGGAAAACTGTGCTGCCCCGGGTCAAAGGCTTCTGTTATAATGGACGAAATTTCTCTTGCGGCGGCAAAGTATAAGCTGAAAAATGCGGCTGTGCTAAGCGAGCTTTCCGCTTACTGCGAGGAATTTGAAAAACAGTCCCGCACCTATAACGGCACTGTTTTCGATACTGCGGAGGAAATGGAGAAGGCTGTAAAGAACGAAAAGAAACTTGTCGACCTGTGCGCAGATCTTTCCGCTCTCAATGAGGAGGAACTGAAAAAACTCCGCAAGTATATTTATGATATGAATCTGGACAAAAAGACTGCGGGGAAGTATCTGCTCAAAATAAAGCTCGCCCTTAACGACTGCGAGGTAAATCAGCTGAAAATGCTTACCACGGGGCTTACTCTCAAAAAGCCCGATGAGCTTTCGGCTCTCAAAGATAAACTTAAAAACGGCGGCTTTGACGAGACCGTTGCTGCGCCCTATATCTCCATGGTGGACGAGGGAATACTGGCAGCTTCTCTCAAAGAACTTACGGAAATGTTCAAGTCGATTCCGGATAAAGCGAAGGCTGATGAACTGGAGCAGACCCTTGCAAGCGGCAGGTACGATTCTATGTTCAAAAAGCATTTTGCCGCCAAAATATCCGATGCAAGGGATAACTTTGCACGGACGGAAATTTCCCTGCTCTTTAAAGACATAGACTCCGCCGACAGAAAGACTGCCGGGGAGATAAAGGCAAAACTGGAGGAGATGAAGTGCCGTGCTGCGCTTAAAGCTCCCTATTTCGCTAAACTCATGGCAAGAGCCGAGGCTGCCGAAAGAGAAGAGGCGGAGAAAGTATTTGCAGGGCTTAAAACCGCTGATAAGGCAAAGCTGGAAGAGCTGCGCCGTGAGACCGAAAAATTCAGCAAGGCGATTTCCGATAAATATACCGCTCTAATTAACGAGCGTGCGGCGGAGCTTGAAAACGAAGAGTTCATCAAACGCTGCGACGGCATTCCCGCTATGGACAGAAGCACTCTTGCTGTTATCACAGCAGACCTTAAGAGCGGAAAATATCCCGAAAGCATTTCCTCCAAGTATCTGCCTATGGTGGACGAAAGGGAAAAGGCTATTACAAAGTCCGAGCTTGCGGAGATGTGCAAGGATATCCCCACCATGACCTTTGCAAAGCTTGAGGAGCTCGAAAAGAAACTTGCCGACGGCAAATACACGGAAGAGCTTACGGCAGGATTCAAGGAGAATATAAACAACAGAAGGAAAGACCTGTACAAGGAGGAAGCGGACGGTCTTTGCAAGGACATTCCCACCATGTATAAGCCCGCTCTTTCCCAGCTTGCGGAAAAGCTCAAGGACGAGAAATATCCCGCCGATTATGTCAAGAAGTATTTCGAGCAGATCGAAAAGCGTGTTGACGAGATCGAGAATGAGAAACTCTCCTCTTACTGCAAGGAGCTTGAAAAGAAGAACAAGGAAGAGCTGGAGCATCTTTCACAGGTTATCTCCGCTTGGGAGATGAAGAAGGAGAATGTCACTCCCTGGCTTGAAAAGATTCGCCAGAGAGAGATCGAGCTTATGCGTTCTGAAATGGAGAATCTTTGCAAGAATATCGACAACACGCCGAGGAAAGAACTCAGCAAGCTCAAAGAGGCGTTGTCCGAGGGCTTTGACAAGGAAATGGCGGCAAAATACATCGAGCAGATCGACAAGCGGACCCAAATGCTCATCAAAAAGGAGCTGGAAGACCTTTGCCGCAATCTTTCCAATGCGCCCAAGGATAAACTTCTTGAAATGAAGATTTCCATTAACGAGGTTCCCGAATATGCAGAGGCGGGCAAGATATACATCGAGCAGATCGACAGCCGTTTAAAGCAGATAGAAAAGGCTGAATTTGACAAGCAGATGGCTGACATTGACAATCTTGACAGGGAAAAATTGGAAAAATTCATGGAGGATCTTGAAAAGCGTAAGCCTGCTTTCGATCCCAAGAGATACGAGGAGACGCTTAAGAAATGCAACGAAAGAAGCGCGTTCCTCGACAAGCAGGAGCTCGACAAGATATGTGCGGATATTGACAGCGCAGACCTTAAGGCTCTCGGCGAAATGAAGGAAAAGATAACCGAGGGAGGTTTCGCATCAGAGTCCGCATACCCCTATCTGAAGAAAGTGGACGATGCCGTTACCGACCGCCATGTCAAGTATTATTCCAAGCTCCTTGCCAATGTGGGCAGTATGACAAGAGCCGATCTCATCGTTCTTTTGGAAAAGGTGAAAAAGAACGAGAACAACTGCCCGGAGGATATGCTCCAGAGGTACGTGGGGCAGGTCAAGAAAAAGATCAGAGAGGCAGACTGCGCTTTCCTCGACAGCAAGTGCAAAAATCTCAGCAGTTTCTCCGAACGCCGCAGCCTTAACCTTATTAAGGACATCAAGGCTATGGATATGGACGAAAACGACCGCAGCAGGTTTATAAATCAGGTCGAGCTGCACATCACTCATCTTAAGACCATTACAAGGGACGGCTATGTCGAAAGGTTCAACGCCGCTAAAAACGAAAGCAGCGTACCGAAGGGAAGTTTCTATGTTTCCGGAGACGCTTCCTTTGAAAATGAACTTATCAAGGTAAGCGGTACTTTTGCAAGTCTGGAAAAATTCGAACTGCCCATACTTATTCACGAAAAGGTAGCGGGGAAAGCCGAAGAGGCGTTTATGCTTACGGTCAATTATCTGTATGCACAGGGGTCTTTCGGACTGGTTCGTATTCCTTTGGAAAAGATCGAGAGATTTGAGAGCAAGAGCGGACTGTTCGGAGGCGGTAATCTTAAAGTTGTCGATAAGGACGGAAAGTCATCGGATATTCTCGTTAAGAGTCCCGACAAGAAATTTGCGGAAAATGCGCCCAAGGTTCTCAATTTAATCCTGTCGGTCATTCAGAAGGACAAAGCGGACGCTGTTTTAAGAGAAGCTGAGGAAATAAAGGCGGCCGAAGAAGCTAAACTCCAAGAGCAGGAGATAGCGGAGCGTGAACTTGAGGCTGCAAGGAAACGTGCTTTGGAGGCTGAAAAGACAGAAAAGGAAGATGCGGAAAAATCCGTATCCAAGCCTGCGGAGGCTGCAAAGGCGGAAGATAAAGCTCCCGACGGCAAGTCAGATGATAAGTCTGCCGCAAAGACGGAAGCTGCAAAGCCGCCAATGTCCGCTCCTGCCGACAGCAAAGCTCCGATCAAGCCTATCAAACCCATTGAGGTAGTAGTATCGCCGATTCCGGAGGTAAAGCCCTTGCCTCATATCGACGCTGCCAAGGGCGAGCCTGTGAAGCCTATACCCGTTGCGCCTGCGGCGGCTAAGGAAACGCCCAAGGCGGAAGAATCCGCAAAACCTGCGGAAGCACCCAAGGCTGTCGAGGGAGTTAAGCCCATTACTCCCGTCACTCCCATCAAGCCTGTGGAAACGCCCAAACCTGCGGCTGCTGTAAAGCCGGCGGAGGGTGTAAAGCCTATTGCTCCGGTGAAGCCCATAGAGGGCGTGAAGCCTGCGGCACCTCAGGTTAAGCCTATCGAGGCTGTCAAGCCCATAACGCCCGTTAAGCCCATAGAGGGCGTGAAGCCTGTGACTCCCATAAAGCCAATTGATGGAGTAAAACCCGCTGTGAAACCCGGCGAACCGCCGAAGCCTGTTGACGCTCCCAAACCCGCAGAGGCAAAACCCGTAATGAAGGTCAAGTTCTGCGACCAGTGCGGAGCAAAGATAACCAGCGACAGCGCAAAGTTTTGTGCGGAATGCGGCAATAAGCTGATACACTGATACAACGGCAGTCCCGCTGTATAGGTTAACCGAAAAAGTACAGTTTTTCCGGTTCGGCGTAAAACCGTATCAATAAGTTCGATCAAACATCACTGCCGTGCTGCTCCCGGTGAGCAGATACGGCAGTGACGTTTTGCAAAATGGTGAGAATTATGCTTTTTCGGAATGTGTCATATATATTCAGCAATGGAAAATTTGAAAAATATATAAAAAAACACTTGACAAATGGGGAATAGT
>JAMOZU010000077.1 GCA_023667745.1 Ruminococcus sp. | reverse complement strand
CGATGAAGAGAACGCCCCGAACGAAGCCGATACGGCTGACGATACCGAAAGCGTCGGAGAAAATGGCGATACGGACGAAACGACTGCCTCCGACGGCGATACCGAATCCGCCGGCAATGCCGACAGTACCGACAGCGGCGACAGCGTGGATTTCGGGGAAATGAATCTTGACGACCTTATCTCCGTTGACACCGTCGACAGCAACCGCACGGTTATCGAAAAAGAAGGCGGGCTGCCCAATGAGACCGTTGCCGCAAAGGTTTTCGATGAGATGAACAACGGCGATATAGAAATAATCGAGACCCCCGACGGCGAGCATTATTTCATAGTCCTGAAAATCGACATTTTAGAGGACGAAAGCTACTTTGAGGCGGCAAGGAGTTCCCTGCTCTTCGAGATGAAAGAGGAAGATTACGACAGCGTTATCGACGGCTGGACGGCTCTCCAGAGTGTCAGCAGGAACGAGGAGTCCTACAAGAGGTATGACCCGAAGGAGATGGCGGAGAGGGGATAGGGGGACTTTCAACATAAGAGTTTATAAATCGGGAATTTCATTTTCGAGGTAAATTATGTGGAACGATTTTACTTTTATTGATTTATTTGCAGGTATTGGGGGGATTAGATTAGGATTTGAGTCTGTTGGGGGGAGATGTGTTTTTTCATCTGAATTTGACGAGGATGCTTGCAAAACATATCAAGCAAATTTTGGCGAGCATCCTTCGGGTGATATTACAAAAATCAATGCCAAAGATATTCCGAAGTTTGATATTTTACTCGGTGGATTTCCCTGTCAAGCCTTTTCGATTATAGGAAAAAAAGAAGGTTTTGCAAATGAGACATGTGGTACACTTTTTTTTGATATTGAACGTATCTTAAAAGAAAAAAAGCCCCCGGCTTTTATGCTTGAGAATGTAAGAAATCTTACAGCTCACGATGGTGGAAAAACATTTATAATAATTAAAGAACATTTGGAAGGACTTGGTTATCACGTTTATGCAAAGGTACTGAATGCTTTGGATTACGGCGTTCCTCAAAAAAGAGAAAGAATCATAATTGTTGGCTTTTTAGATAATGTTAATTTTACATTTCCCGACCCTATACCGGTATCAAAAAGGACAACTTTGCAAGATATACTTGAAACCGATGTTCCGCAAAAGTATTATGTCAGAGATGTTATTAAGGAATCACGTCTATTGAGATTAAAGGATAAAGATTATCCTAAGCCATATATTTCTCACGAAAATATGGCAGGCTCAATAACGCCTCATCCCTATTCATCTGCACTTAGAGCGGGAGCATCGGCAAATTACATATTAATAAATGACGAAAGAAAACCAACTGAACGAGAACTGCTTCGTATACAGGGATTTCCCGATGATTTTAAAATCGTTGTTTCTTATAGCAAGATTAAAAAGCAAACTGGAAATTCAGTGGCAGTTCCTGTTATAAAAGCTGTTGCACGGGAAATGCTTAAATCTTTAAAAGCATACAGTCAAACAAAGGAGAATGGATATGCCGACTAAAGAAGAAGCTAAGAGGGCACTTGATATGGTTATCAAGAAGTCAAGAGTTCACTTGTATAAACCTATTCAAATAGCAGAAATACTATATAGAATTCGTACGAAAGGTGATATAGATCCGCTGAATTTGGAGGATTACAGAAATAAAAGCAAAAAATGGCGTGATGACATATGTATGCCTTTGCTTGGCAGAGTTTGTACAAGTTCTGCACGCTTCCAAGATGATTTATTTAATGAAAATGCTATTCCCCCAGCTATTCTTAATGTTCTTAATGAAGAAAATATAAGAAGTGGCGGAGCAGTTGAAGCATATATTTACAGACGTTTCACAAATAAGCACAATCAGTTGTCTGGTGCACTTTTGTATTGTCTTGATGCCACTAAAGAAACATTTGATGTAAAGCAGTTCATTAATTCTTTTTGGAATGAACCCGGATTAAAACGGAGTTTGGATAAGATTTATGAAATTATTGTGTATGCGCTTTTTTCGACTCTTGTTGAAGCAATCAACTTAAAAGTAGAAATTTCTGTTGATGAGCGGTATATAGATATATTGGAAGAATTTTCCGATTTTTCTAAGAAAGTAATGTGTCTAAATTTTTCAAATCCTGCATATGTACAGGATGCCCGTGTTTATCGAGTTGGTGTAACCAATGCGGCAGACAGAGGGCTTGATATGTACTCAAACTGGGGTCCGGCAATACAAATAAAACACCTAAGTTTGGATGTTACGTTGGCTGAAAATATTGTTAATAGCATATCCAGTGATAGAATTATAATTATTTGCAAGGATGCTGAGAAAGATGTAATTTTTTCACTGCTTACCCAAATTGGATGGAAAAGTCATATACAAAGCATAATTACCGAGGATGATTTATTTACTTGGTATGAAAAAGCTTTGCATGGTAAATACGCTGACCTTATAGGTGATAACTTAATTAAATGTTTATGCCACGAAATTACTGAGGAATTTCCATCTGTTGAAAATATACCCGATGTACTAAAAAAACGCAATTATGAAAAAATTACAGATTCGTTTTGGGCATAGCGTATTACTGTAATCAAACTAACAATTTCAACACAAATATAATAATAAACACAAATTTAATAAGTACATCATGCACTCTTTTGAAGTGCTATTGAAAAAATTTTTGGAATTTGTTCTGTGGGTACGGTCTATATCCAAATAATGCTTATATCACCAAATGCTATGCATTTCCGTTAGTTTTCTCATCTTACCGCTATTTGCAGAAAAAAAAGAAAACGTTTGCAAACCGTTGTCGCCCCTTTGTTGTTTCTTGCCGAAAAAGTAAAAAATAGGCGGCGTTAATCGTGCAATTTGAATATAGTTTTTTGCGGCGGAATGTGGTATAATTAAAGCATAGCTTAAATTGCCGTCACGGCAGATAAAACGGCAAAGGAAAAACAAGGGCGTTCCCTTTAAGAACAACGGGTGAATTATGAAGTGCGGAATAAACTGGGACGAGGGCGTGTTCGCAGTCCCCGACAAGGTGACAGAGGGGCTTAAACTTGCCTCCGGAAAGTCTTTGAAGCTCCTGATATATTATCTCAAGTACAGGGAGTTTCCCGATGACCCCGCCGTTATAGGGGCAGGGGCGGACGACATTGAGGACGCGGTAAACTACTGGCAGCAGGTGGGCGTTTTCAGGAAGATGACGTTGGAAACGGCGGGAGCGGTTTCGGAGGACAGCGGTGAAAGCGTTCCCGCAAGCGGCGGACAGCCTGGGCAAAAAGGGCATAGCGGACAGCCGGAGCAAGCGGGACAGACCGGGAGAACCGGGCAGGCAGGACAGGCGGAGATGACCGGGAGAACAGAGCAGACGGTACAGACCGGACAGGCGGGGGAATTTATGGGAAACCTGCTTGACGGCGTGCCGGGGGTGTCCGAAAAAAAAACGGAGGCAAAGGTAACCCCGCCCTCCGGGAAAAGCTATCTGCCGGAGGAAATAGCCAAAAGGATAGAGGAAAGCGGCGAGGTCGCATTTATGTTTTCCACCGCCGAGACCGAATTCAAGCGTCCCCTGAAATTCGGGGAACAGCAAACTCTCCTGTGGTTGCATGATTTTCTGGGAATGTCCGCAGACGTGGTGATGATGATAGCCGCATACTGCTGCCGCCGCTGGGGGGCTTCCATAAAAAGGATAGAGGACACGGCGGTGGATATGTACGAGCGGGACATAGTAACTCACGAAAACGTCAACCGTGAGCTTGCGGCAATGGAGCGGCGGTGCAGCTACGAGGGGCGGCTCAAGGCGAAACTGGGCATACAGTCAATGCTGTCTCCGAGGCAGCGGGAACTGGCGGAGGAATGGTGCAGCAAGGGTATTTCCGTCGAGCTGGCGGCAAAAGCGTATTACATATCAATGGAAAATAAGGGGAAAGCGGATTTCCGCTATATGGCGGGTATTTTGAAAAAATGGTACGATGCGGGCATTACCGACCCGGAGGCGGCGGAGAGCTTTGACGACAGGGACAAGTTTGCCGCTCCCCGAAAAAAGTCAGATGTCCCGAAACGTCCCCCGAAAAGGGACAAGAGCAACGGCAATGATTCTCCGTCCTACGACTTGGCGGCAATATTGGCGGAAGATTAAATCAGTTAATAGTTAATGATTAATAGTTAATAGTTGTTTCGGGCGGTTTTGCCTTTTGAAACGATACGATAAATTTAACGGTAAAGAGCAAAAAACAAGAGCGGCAATAATTTCTTGCAGGGTGATTTTATCACAGGGTGATTTTATCACCCATTGTTTCTTGCCTCTTTCAGCTTAGGTGTTGATTATATGAACAAAGCAGAGCTTCGCCGTAAGGCAAGCGAAGAAATAGACAGCCGCCGCTTCAATGCGGAACGGGAGGCTAAAGCCCGTGCAGAGGAGATAGAGCGGGAGATACCGGGCATTGTGGAGATCAGGCGGATGCTCGCCCGTACCGCTTCTCAATTGGCGATAGACATTGTGCGGCGGAACAAGGGCTATGAAAGCAATTTCGAGAAAATAAAAAAGAGCAGCCTTGAAGGGCAGAATATGATAAAGGCGGAGCTTAAGAGAAAGGGCTATCCTGAGGATTATCTGGAGGTGCATTACCGCTGCAAAAAATGCGGCGATACGGGCTACATTGACGGCAAACCCTGCGAATGCCTGGAAAGGCTGATGACAAGATACGCCGCAGAGGAGCTGAACCGCTCGGCGAATATGCCTTTGGCGGATTTTAACCATTTCAGTCTGGAATATTACAGAGGGATAACCGCCGACGGCAGAGACTGTTTCGAGAAGATGAAGGATATTTACGGCTACTGCCTGAAATATGCCGAGGAATTTTCAAGGGACAGCAGCAATATCCTGATGTACGGTCCTACCGGGGTGGGGAAGACTCACCTGTCGATGGCTATAGCAAAGTCGCTGATAGAAAAGGGATTTAACGTTATCTACGGCTCGGTCATCAACATATTGCAGGCTGTGGAGGCGGAGCATTTCGGGCGGGCGGAAAAGGGAGCGGACAGCCTTACTCCCCTGTTGGAATGCGACCTGCTTATTATGGACGACCTTGGAGCGGAGCAGGACACTCCCTTTAACGAAACGGCTTTATACAACATCATCAACACCCGCATAAACACGGGCAGTCCCTTTATCATCAGCACAAATCTTATGCAGGAAAAATTTTCCGAGCGTTACAATGAAAGGATAATTTCAAGGATAATGTTTTCGGGAAAAAGGCTTAAATTTGCGGGGAACGATATACGTCATATGAAAAACAGGGGTTAAGGGCGGCAGGTTGTCTGTTGTCCGCCGCAGGAAAAAAGCCCGAAAATCGCAGTTTCTCCGACAACTATTAACTATTAACTGTTTCCGAGGGGCGGTGTTGTTATGAGAAAAAATAAAATATCGAAAATTTTCGGAAAAGTTACGGCGGCGGTGACGGCAGCAGTACTGTCGGCATGTATGATATACGGGGGAGCGGACATAGGAAAGAGGGGCGTTGTTTCCGCCGAAAGCGGGCAGTATGTGGAGATACTTCCCGAAGAGACCCCCTACAGAGTTCAGGAGGACGAAACTCTCCCCGTGTTCACGCCGCCGGAGTATACCCCCATGTTTACATTCCCCGAATCGGTAAGGGGGATATACATAAGCCCGGAAAGGGATTTTGCCGTGTATAACGAAGGCGGCGGGAAAAAAAGCGAAGAGGAAATTTACGATGAGATATGCGGAGTTCTTGACAGGGCGCAGGCAAAACATCTCAACGCAGTGATAATGTCAACGGATTTCGGGGGAGAGCTTTTTTTTGACGAGGGGGTAAACAAAACGGCAAACCGTTCCCCGGTGACCCTTTGCGCAGACGAGGCGATAAGCAGGGGAATGTATGTTTACCTTGTTTTCGACATCAACACCGTACTTGCGGGGATAGACGAGGACACCGCCAAAAACCGCATAGACAGGCTTGCCATAACAGCCCATGAGTTTACCGTGAACTACCCCGTGGACGGCATTATTTTAAGCGGCTACTACTCCTGCAAAAACGGCGAGAGCTTTAAGAATTACATGGAGAACGGAGCGGGGATAGGCTATAACAACTGGCTTGCGGACAACGGCGAGTATGTGTTCACGCAAGTCGCAAAGGCAATTCGGCGGACTTCCAACAGCGTCCCCGTGGGCATTTCCATAGACGATGTATGGGCGAACAGCTCCACAAGAGCGGAGGGCAGTCCCACGGGCGTTTCCTTTGAGGCTTTGACGGACGGCTATGCGGACACCTTGGCGTACATACGAAAGGGGCAGACGGATTTCATATTCGTAAAAGCCGACGGCGCATTCGACAGCTCGGTAATGCCCTTTGAGGAGACCATGGAATGGTGGGACAGCAAGGCAAAAGAAGCGGGAGTCCCTATGATAATCGACCATATCAACGAGCGGGTCTGCTCGGAGTACACAGGGTGGACATCTCCGGACGAGCTTGTAAAGCAGGTGATAAAAGCGAGGGAATATGAAAGCTGTATCGGAAGCGCATTCAATTCCCTGCCCGACCTTGAAGAGAACAGAGACGAGTCCACGGACGTGTTAATGAAGCATTTCGAGGACACCATAGATTTAGAGGGCTTGAACAACGAGCTGGAAATGACGCTCCCTTTGGAGGAGACTTTCAAGACGGAAGAGCCCACGGTCATTTTCGCAGGCTCTTTTGACCCCAATTTTACCATTTATTTTCAGGGGCAGCCTATCGAGCTTAACGAGGCAGGGCGGTTCTACTTCAACGAAGAGCTGGACGTGGGGCTGAACACATTCACCTTCAAAAACAAGGGAAAGACCGTCACCTACAGGATAACAAGGACTGTAAACGTCCTCAAAAGCGTTGAACCCGCCGACGGGGATATGCGGATTGAGGAGCAGTCGGCAATTACCCTGTCTGCCATTGCTTACAGAGGTTCGATAGTCAGTGCGGAGATAAACGGCAAGCTGATTGAGCTTATGCCCGTGGAGGGTCAGCTGGACGAGCTTGACCCCAACTCCAACTACACAAAATATGTGGCAACTTATGTCGCTCCTGCGGGAAAAAAGGGAGAAGACATCGACCTTGGCACAGTCCGCTTTTACGGCACTTACAAAACCGCTACGGGGGACTTTAACGAGACCCGCACAGGCAGCAGAATAATCATCAATGCCCTTGCGGAAATTCTCAACGACTACAGCGGAAATCTCCTTGAAGTGAAAAACGACAACACCATGGTCTATGACGCCAAGACTACGGGAACAGCCCCCACGCCGGATATGGTGCGCCTGCCTGCGGGAACTCTCGATTATCAGATACGGACTGTCACCTATTCGGGGACGGATTATTACCTTACAAATTCGGGAAAGCGGATAAGGTGCAGTGATGTAACGGTAAAAAACAACGAGCCTTTGGGCAGCAACGTGATGACGGTAGTCAGTGCCGCCAAAGACGGCACGGACACGGTGCTCAAACTCCACACCAACGTAAAAGTCCCCTTCTCGGCGGCATTTTCGGGGCTTAACAACAGCGGCGGGGACAACGGGAATTATTATATCTCCGATTTTACTTCCGACTCCTTTGTTATAACCTTTGACTATGTAACAAGCGTTGGTTCGGGGAATATACTTTTTCCGGAAACCGCCGTGTTTACCGAGGGCGTGTGGGACAGCTACACAAGCGGCGAGCTTACCAAAACAAGGCTTACCCTGAAACTCCGCCAGAACGGCGTATTCGGCGGAATAACATCAACTTACGGCAATGACGGCAATCTGACCCTGCGGTTTAACGGCTGCCGCAATTCCCTGTCCGGAGCGGTCATCGTAATTGACCCCGGTCACGGCTACACGGGGGCGAGCCAGTTCGACCCGGGAGCAATAGGGCATATAAAGGAGCAGGAGGCTAATCTTGCAATAGCCAAATATGCGGAGGAAAAATTCGCCGCAAGAGGAGCAACGGTCGTTCGGCTCAAAACCGAGTCGGAAACTTATGTTACGGCGCAAAGGGCTTCCATTGCAAGGCAGTACAGCCCGGACGTGTTCATAGCCGTTCACTGCAACTCTGCGGGAGGAGAAAGCGCAAAAGGCTCGGAAGCATACTATTTCACTCCATTTTCACAGCCTCTTGCAAAGGCGGTAACGGCAAGGATAGGCAAGTATCTTGGTAGCAGCGTTCACGGCACGGGGAATGAGAACAGAGGGGCAAAGTACAATTATTTCTTTGTGACCCAGCAGCAGGATTTCCCGTCGATACTGGTGGAATGTGGGTTTGTTACCAACTACACGGAAGCGATGGCTCTTATGAACCCCACTCATCAGCAGGGCATAGCCGAGGCGATAGTTCAGGGGACGGAGGATTTTCTTGCAAGGACTGCCTATTCCTGTTACGGCGACGGACAGGGCAGCTTTGAGGGAGCATACATTCCCCCTGCTGTTCCGGCGGTAACGGAAACATTGCCCGAAACGGACGCATTCCCGGAAACGACCTTGCCTGACGCTGATGAGAGCTACCCGGAAGAGACCGTTATGCAGACTGCGGCGGTGGCGGGGGACGGGTTTTATGATCCGTATTATGAGTTAATAGTTAATAGTTGGTAGTTAGCGGGAGGCTTTTGCTTATCGGACAGGCAAGAGTCTCCCGCCGTGCTTTGCGGCTGCGGGATATTCGGATTTTGAATCGGTATTGATGTTTACGAAAAATTTACTTTAATTTAACATTTTCACCAAAATTTTTCCGCCGTCTCATTCGTTATTTATTTGAGTGCACATACAAATGACCCCGAATAAACAGCAAAGGGAAGTGGCGAGCATATGGCAATATGGCAAAATATCATGGGGAAAAGATCTTTATTTTTAACGGCGGCTTTTATTACGGCGGTATTTGCGGGCTGCACAAAAGCGGAGGAATACCCCGATAATCCCGAACAAACGGACACGTCAGCCGTTGAAACCGCCGAGACTGCCGAGACGGTGACCGCCGAAAGCAAAAGAAAAACCTGGGAGGATTACGAATACACCGAGGATAAATTCGGCAATGCAATTATAACGGGCTATACGGGGCATTCCGAAGATATTACGATACCCCAAAAGATAAACGGGCTTACGGTAGTTCAAATAGGCGGAAGTGCCTTTGAGGGAGCGGATATTTTCCAGGCGGTGATCCCCGAGGGAGTCAGAGAAATAGGAGAAAGAGCCTTTGACGAGTGCGGCAGTCTTACCGAGGTCATTCTTCCCGAAAGTACGGTAATTATCGGGGACAGGGCTTTTATCAGCTGTACGAATCTTAAGAGCATCAATATCCCCGATGGAGTAAGGACTGTGGGAGAATGGGCGTTTATGGGCTGCAGTGAACTTTCCGGCGTGACATTGCCGGAAAGTCTGGAGATATTGGGCGAGGGAGCTTTTACAGGCTGCGGGCTTACCGATATAACGATACCTGCGGGAGTGAGCAATGTGCCTGTCATCCTGCTGACGGCCAAGAGCGAGGATACCGACAAGGTGCTGGGACTCAATATCGGTGC
>JAMOZU010000076.1:1330-9731 GCA_023667745.1 Ruminococcus sp. | reverse complement strand
CAGCCGCCATAAAAACGCCCAAGACAGCCTCGAATGCATAGAGCAAGAATTTTCTCACGGTGAACTTATACCGCCCTGTGATAATGCTGACAATAAACCATATTACCGTAAACACCGCCATTGCCGCAAAGAAGAAATAGTTGGTGACAGCGCACAGCGCAACGGTAAGAGCAAATGTCCCCCGCTTGTTCTCCCGCATAAATTTGTCGGACATAAGCAGCAGCAATGGGAAAAATGCGACGGGATCGTGAAAATGATTGAACATCAGGTTGTACAGCATAAAGCCCGAAAATGCGTAGAGCAAGCCGCCTAAGAAACAGGCGTTCCTGTCGGGGGTAAACTCCCGCAGCAGGGCGTAGGCGGTAAGGGCGGCAACGGCTGTTTTCAGGCAAAGCAACCATGGCATAAGATATGGGACAACGCTGTCCGGGAAAGGGACTGTCAGCCAGAAAAAGGGGCTGCCCATAAGGTAGAACGCATATGAGCCGAACAGGTCGCTGCCGAGTTCTGTGGCGAAGTCCCAGCCGAATATCCCCCCGCGTACCATGCTGTGGACGTGATAGTAAAAAGGTATTTGCTGGGCATTGTAGTCTCCGTAGTAGACGAAATACCCACCCTGTGGGATAACAAAAGGCAGAAACGCCGCCGCACTCAGGAAAAACGCTGTCACAAAGACAAGCAGGTACTTGTCCTTTCGGTTGTCCGTGAAAATTTCTTTTAATTTGTTTATGTTCATGACATAAATACTCCTTTTAGAGTTTGGTATGGGGTATCTTGCTGAAGTGCTTTGGTTTATTAATATAACAAATTTATGCCATAATTGTAAAGAAAGTTGATTCTAGCCTCTAGCCTCTAATCTCTAGCCACTACGCAGACTACCGCATGGGCGGCTATCCCCTCGCAAGCCCCGGTAAACCCCAGTTTCTCTTCCGTTGTCGCCTTGACGGAAACACGGGAAATATCTATGCCGCATGCCTCGGCGATATTCCGCCGCATGCTGCCGATATAATTTGCAAGATAGGGGCGTTCGGCTATGACCGTGCTGTCGATATTACCGACAGTGTAGCCCTTTTCACCTATCATCGCCGTGACCTTTTTCAAAAGCTCCATGCTGTCCGCCCCCTCATAAGCGGGGTCGCTGTCGGGGAAATGCTGTCCTATGTCCCCCAGCGCAAGTGCGCCAAGCAATGCGTCCATTATGGCGTGAGCGAGAACGTCTGCGTCCGAGTGTCCCCAAAGTCCGAAATTATAGGGAATATGCGCTCCGCCGATTATCAGTTTCCGCTCCGGGACAAGGCGGTGTACGTCGTAGCCGTGACCGATTCTTATCATTTTAATTTTCCTCCTATTAGAAAGATAGAGGTTAGAGGCTAGAGGCTAGGATTGTAGGCTTCTTTCCTCTTCTCCGGCTTTGTGGTTTTTATTTCATTGGGTTGTGCGGGGTTATCCACGAGGCGGGGTAAACACTTTGCTTAACACTGCTTTAACAAAATCTCCGCTATCTTCAGATCCTCCGGGGTGGTTATCTTGATGTTGAGATAGTCCGAGGGGGTCATGGCAACACGTGCGCCCACTGCCTCCGCCATCTGGCAGTCATCGGTAAAGTCAAGCTCATGTTCACGGGCAAAGTTCACCCCGTCGAAATAGAGCTTTTTCTTGAATATCTGGGGAGTCTGGGCGATATAAAGGCGGCGGCGGTCGGGGGTGTCGGTGATAAGCCCGCCGCTTACTTCCTTTACGGTGTCCTTTACGGGAACGCCCAAAACAGCCCCGCCGAACACTCCCGCATCTTTTATGCACTGCCTTATATGTTCGGGATTCACAAGGGGACGTGCGCCGTCGTGGACTGCAATAAGCTCCGTTTCACGGCTTACCTGCCGCAAGCCGTTTATCACCGACTGTTGCCGTGTCTCTCCCCCGGCAGCACAGCAGACAAACTTGGAAATGCCGTATTCACAGGCGAGCTTTTCCACCGTTTCCCTTTCCTCTTCCCTTGCGGTAACGATAATTTCCGCCGTCTCCTCCAAGCCCTCGAAAGCCCTCATGGAATGAACTATCACAGACATTCCCCCGATAAGGCTCATCAGCTTGTTTATCCCCCCCATTCTCTCCCCCGAACCTCCTGCGGCTATTATCACCGAAACGCTTTTTGGTTTATTCATAATTCAACCGTCCTTGGATAAAATATGGTCTGTGTTTTTCCCCGCCAACGGCGGGGAAAAACACAGTGACAAACATCAGAATCTTCCATGGGAATGTCCCCCGCTCCTGTGACTGCCTCCCGAACGGTGACCGCTCGAATGATGCCCGCCGGAGCTGTGATGACTTCCCGAAGAGGAAGACTCTATCTTCCGCCGTGTGGTGCTGGTGTAAAGATACACGTCACGGCTGGAGGTCACATGGAAGCTGCCGCCTTTAACATAATTCCCTGCGGTAATTTCCGGGCGGGCGGTCTTCATTCCCGCTTTCATCACAAGAACGATTATCAGCGAAACCACAGCGCACCCCGGCAGGAACGTCAGAAAGGTCATATCAAGGGCGATCTGCATAACGCCCGATGAACCGTCCCCCTCGCTCACATACTTTTCCGCAAGTCTGCCGAACTCGGAAAACGCCCTGTAATAGTCCCCGTCCGCAAGGTATGGCTGAATGGAGTCGGTTATATAGTCCCTGTTCCCGGCGGTCAGGGGCTGCTCATTATCCGGCCCGTAGGAATATATCTCATATTCACGGTCGTTTATGGATAACAGCAGGAAAACTCCCTTGCTGTCCGGGTTCGTGTCGATCGAATCCGCAAGAGCCTCGCTTAAACTGTAGGTCGTACGTCCCCCAAGGTCGGTGACCGTGTAAACTATAATATTTGCGCCGCAGTTTGCGGAATTTTGATCCAGCTGCTCTTCCAGGCGGGTCACCTCGGAATCGGTAAGCAGTCCCGCACGGTCGTAGACCTTCTGAGCGGCGTTTGCGGCGGCGTTCACCGACAAAAACGGCGAAAACAGGGCAAACAGAAACACCGCAAATATCGCATATATTCGTGAACACCGATAAATAGCATTATGCAAAATCATTCCCCCTCTACTTTATAAACAAATATGTAACCACCGATAAAATAACCGACAGCCCCAGTGTGATCCCTATGAAATACCCCCAGAACTTCCCCCATGAAACAGGAAGCTCGCCTATAAATTTCCCCGTCTGACCGTTCATGGCAAAGGTGTATTTTTTCCCGTTGTAGGTGACGGTCATAAGCCATATGGGCATAAGTGCATAAACTATCTTTCCGCCCGATGAGCTTACCGACTGACGTGTGGAGCGGACTCCCGTGTACCCTATGCAGGTATTTTTCAGGGAAGACAGCATGCTTTGGCGGATACGTTCGTCCGCCCTCGGCTTTGCCATATCTTCCGGAACGTCGTACCTGTCGGCTAAAAATCCCGACAGATAGGCTTTTGAAAACTCTCTTGCGCCGTGCATATCGTAAGGTTCAACAGCCTCTGTAACATCAGCTCCCAGCTTGGAAGTGCCGTCCACGGGGACATGTTCAAACTCCATAGACCCCTCCCGGTAGAGCATATAATGAGCCGTCCTTGTGACCTGATAATTCCCCTCCCTGCAGGTATGTATCCGCTCGGCACGGAAACTTGCCTGCCCTCTCACATTGGCGTCAAACAGCCAGTAGGGGACGTACAGCCCCTCTATCTTGTCTATCCTGCCGCTGCTGACAAAGCTCCCCGGCAGCAAAGGCTTGCCCTTGCAGAAGTCCTTGAATTTCGCCACCGCCGCCGCCTTGTCTATCCCGAAAGGGATAACATAATCCGGGCGGAGCATTCCCTCCAGCCGGTCGCTCATGACCACCGTATTGCCGCAGTAGGGGCAAAAGGAAGCGGCAAGGCTTCTGTCGCCTGTTATCTCCGCCCCGCAGGAGGAACAGCTGTATGTACAGGAGCTGCCGTCGGCAGACATATTTTCATGAGCGGCGGACTGCCAGTTTATGCTGTCCCGCAAAGGCTCGGACTCTTCCGCCATAGCCTCAATTGCCTGCGGGTCAAATTCCGTCCCGCAGTATTCGCATTTAAGACTGCCGCTGCCGGGAGAATATTTCAGTTCCGCCCCGCAGCAGGCGCATTTAAAAGATACGGACATCTGTAAAACACCCCGCAATTAATTGATATTTTTATTATACCACTTTTTTCCCCCGCTGTCAAGGGAATCATTTTTTCCTTAAAAAAGCCGGAGGGTTTCCCTGTCGCAAGCTGTACGCAGTGAGAAAACCACACTAAAGCAATTTGGAAAATCGGTTTATTTTGGGAAAACCCATTTCCGTGAATATTTCGGGCAATCGCTTGACAAACTTTAAAAATCGTGGTATAATAAAACCGGGAAGTGATAGCATGAGCTTATTGGCGGAAAAGGAACCCGAATACGGCGTGAAATACGCCGGGGAAGCGGTCAATGCGGATATGGAGTATATAAATTCGGAACGCTTTGCCGGAAAGTTCGGGAGTATCACTCCGAATGAAAAGGTGAACCAAATCTTACTGGAATGTTCACGCAAGGCTATTGAACACCGAAACGGTACTCTGTTTGAGGATATGTACCTTATCAATGCCGTTACCGGGGAAATAGAGGGCTTTCAGATCAACGCTTTGAATCCCCAGGGTATTGAGAAAGTCTTAATAATGCCATTGCAAGGGCAAAGGCAAATAACATTCCGCTTATTGCTCTGCACACCCACCCGGAGGGTTATCCTCCGAGCATTGACGATTTTAACTCGTTGTACAAGCATAACTATGCCTTAGGCGTAGTTGTGGGGCATAACGGGCAGGTGTATGTTTTTAAAGCACCCGATAGATATATTGAAAATGAGGAGGAGTTGCAGTTTAACATTGTGCTGACTTATCAAAACGGCGCAGATGTTGACAGAGCCTACCGAGAAACGTATGATATTTATAATATTCATTACAGTATTAAAGGAGGAGTAAGTTATGAAGAAACCCGATAATGTTTATGAGTTTGACGGTTACACCTTTCCGGAAATCCCAAAAAATCCAAATCCCATAACCAAGGAGGAGGAAGACAGGCTGATAGCGGCAATGGTAGAGAGAATAAAAAAAATCAAAGCCAGGCAGGACGCAAAAGAAGCACAGCGTGCATTGGAAAATGAGACACAGAGTACCGTTTCAATTTCCGTATCGGCTGTTCCGGGTGTTTCAATAATGGAGAACAGCAGATGATCGGGAGGAATTGTTTATGAAAAAACCCGATAATGTTCATGAGTTTTACGGCTATGATTTTCCCTATGACCCTGTAAGAACCAAAATCTTATCCGAAGAAGAGGAGAATGCGGTAATTGCAAGGGTACCGGAAAAAGCCCGGAAACGTAAAGCGGAACGGGAGGCAGGACAATTACATCACGCACCGATATACGGCAAATAATTTTTGCAATAAATATCTTAAACCCGAAAGGAGTTATCGCTTATGAATCCCAGAATAGGCATACGTCCCGTAATTGACGGCAGGCAGTTCGGAATACGAGAGTCCCTTGAAGTACAGACCATGAATATGGCAAAGTCCGCAAAGAAACTTATTGAGGAAAACCTGCGGTATTACGACGGCTCGCCCGTCGAATGCGTTATCGCCCCCTGCACCATCGGCGGCGGTGCGGAGGCGTACAAGGCGGAGGAATTTTTCTCAACGCAAAATGTCTGCGCCACACTGTCCGTCACCCCCTGCTGGTGCTACGGCATGGAAACTATGGATACCAACCCCATGACGGTAAAAGCCGTGTGGGGATTTAACGGAACGGAGCGTCCGGGGGCTGTGTATCTGGCGGCTGTAATGGCGGCTCACGCCCAGAAAAAACTCCCCGCATTCGCCATTTACGGCAGAGATGTGCAGGACGCCGACGATACCTCTATCCCCGCCGATGTCAGCGAGAAGATACTCCGCTTTGCCCGCTGCGCCGTGGCGGTAGGGTCTATGAGGAACAAGGCGTATGTGGGAATAGGCGGCGTTGCCATGGGTATCGGCGGCTCTTATTGCAATGCGGACTTTATGCAGCATTATCTCGGCATTCGCCCGGAATGGGTGGATATGACGGAAATTCTCCGCCGTGTGAAACTGAATATCTTCGATAAGGACGAATATGAAAAAGCCCTTGCCTGGACTAAGGCGAACTGCCCCGAAGGCATGGACGTAAACGAGGGAGTGAACCCCGGCAACCCGGACGTTATGACAAAAGAGGAGCAGTGGGAGTTCTGTGTTAAAATGGCTCTCATAATCCGGGACATCATGCTCGGCAGCGGCAAGCTGGACGAGATGGGCTGGCATGAAGAGGCGAACGGCAGAAACGGCATTTTCGGCGGCTTCCAGGGTCAGCGGCAGTGGACGGACTGGCTTCCCAATGCGGATTTTGCCGAGGCTATCCTTAACACCACCTTCGACTGGCGGGGGAACAAACGTCCCCTTTGCCTTGCAACCGAAAACGACGGACTTAACGGTATGGCTATGCTGCTGGGCAACCTGCTTACGGGGGCGGCTTCCGTCTTTGCGGACGTTCGTACATACTGGAGCCCGGAGGCTGTGGAGCGTGTCACCGGCATTCGTCCCACGGGCATTGCCGCCAACGGCTTTATCCACCTGATAAATTCGGGAGCTGCCGCCCTTGACGGCACGGGACTGGCGAAAAACGACAAAGGCGAAGGCGTTATGAAGCCTTGGTGGGAGATAACCGAGGAGGACAGGAAGAATATCCTCGGCGGCGTTGACTGGTGTCAGGCAAATCTCGGCTATTTCAGAGGAGGCGGATATTCCTCCCATTTCAGAACGCAGGCGGAAATGCCCGTTACCATGGTGCGTGTCAACATAGTTGACGGCATAGGTCCCGTGCTTCAGCTGGCGGAGGGCTATACGGCAGTTCTCCCCGACGAGATACACGTTCCTTTGGATAACCGCACCGACAAGACCTGGCCCACCACTTGGTTTGTCCCCCGCCTTGACAGTTCAAAGACCGCTTTCCGGGACGTTTACTCGGTAATGGCTCACTGGGGCGCAAACCACGGCGCATTTGTCTACGGTCACGTTGGCAAAGACCTGATAACGCTGGCTTCCATGCTGCGTATCCCCGTGGCAATGCACAACGTCCCCGACGAGGACATCTACCGTCCTCACGCTTGGGGCGCATTCGGCACTGCCGACCTTGAAGCGGCGGATTACAGGGCATGTGCGGCGTACGGTTCATTGTACTGATAGAAGCAAGAGATATGCGAGCTTCGCTCGCACGAGAGGCAAGAAGCAAGAAAATGCTGTAAGGGGAGGTAATTCCCATGAAAATGACTTACCCCGCAATATTCCACAAAGAGGATAACTCCTTTTGGGTAGAATTTCCCGATTTGGAAGGCTGTCACACATTCGGCGACACCCTTGAAGAGACCGTTTTCAATGCCCGTGAAGCCCTTGAAGGCTATGCTATTTCTTTTATAGAAAACAAGCAAACACTTCCCGGTCCCTCAAACATTGAAAATCCGGATATTTCCGATGGCTTTGTATCATTGGTTGACGTAGACCTTACGCCTTATTTCAATCGCAAAAAAGCCGTAAAAAAAACCTTATCTATTCCGGATTGGCTTAATGATGCAGTTATTGAAAGAGGTATCAATTTCAGTCAAGTGCTGCAAGACGCTCTTTTATCTAAAATCATGACATAAAATTCAACAAAGCCGGAAGTTCCCTCTTCCGGCTTCTTGCTTCTTGCCTCTTGCTTCTTATCTGCAAATCGCCCTTTTCACCTTATTCACAATAACCTTGTCATTCTCGTAAGTCAGCAGGGAAGCGGCGTGGCAGATGTCCGCCCAGCGAACCTCGGCTATTTCTCCCGCCCGTGGGGTGCAGCCGCCGTTTCTGGCAAGGGCGGTAAAATAGACCACTTCCTTGCGGGTGTCTTTCCGCGGAGAATAGGTGACCGTCTCACGAAAAGTGGGGTCGATAAGAACGTCTATCCCCGTCTCTTCCTTGACCTCCCGCAGAGCGGTCTCCGCCTCGCTCTCGCTGTCTTCCATATGCCCCTTGGGGAACGACCAGTGACCGCTGTTGATATGCTTTATCAGCAGTATCTCCGTGTTGCCGCAGTGTTTCCTGTATACCACGGCACCGCAGGACTTTTCAAAGGTCATATGTACAGCTCCTTTCTTTTAGAGGTTAGAAGTTAGAGGTAAGAGGTTAGATAAGCTGCCCGGTGATTAGTGATTATATATAATTATAACATATTTTGCGCTTTTAGAAGTTAGAAGTTAGAGGTAAGAGGTTAGATGAGTTGCCCTGTGTTTATATAATTATAACCTATTAGAGGTTAGAAGTTAGAGGTAAGAGGTTAGATGAGTTGCCCTGTGTTTATATAATTATA
>JAMOZU010000076.1:0-1230 GCA_023667745.1 Ruminococcus sp. | reverse complement strand
ACCTATTAGAGGTTAGAAGTTAGAGATAAGAGGTTAGATGAGTTGCCCTGTGCTTATATAATTATAACATATTTTTCCCTGCTTGTCAGCAAATATTTATTATAAATATAAAAAAATTACGCTTTATACTGCAAGAAGCAAGAGGCAGGAAGCCATAAACCGGAGATTTAACAATTTGTGCTGTAAATCCGATTTCTTGCCTCTTGCCTCTCGTGCGGGCTCGCCCGCACATTTCTTGCTTCTATCCGTTCGCTCTTATCTCCTCCCGCATTTTCCGGAGAGCCTCCCTGTCAATGCCGTTAGTCTTTATGTATTCCTCTACCGCTATATCCCGCTTTTTGGCAAGCTCCTCCTGGGACAGGGGCGGCTGATCCTTATGCGCCATTCTGTCTTTCCATTCCTGCTGCATAACGGCTCTTGTAGCCCTTGTATGCTCGTTCCTGACTATGATATTTTCCGTATATTCATCAAGACTTGCGTTAAGCTCGTCGTATTCCTCTTTGGTAAATTTACCTTCGCCGTAAGCCTTGTCAAGGTTTTTCCCCAGTCTGCCGAAATGCCTTGCCATACGCTCGTCTGTCATTCCCGCACTTGACATTACGATCACCTGACAGTCCGGCCGCCCCGCAAAAAGCTCCGTAAAGCTGCCTGTGTAGCTTTCACCTTCGCCGCTCTCGCCGTGAGCTGCATTTTCTATCTCATCGTCCGCAAGAATGGCGTAAAGCTCGCTGCGGCTCATACCGACTGTAATGCTGCGGCAGCCCTCGGTATAGATCGAAAGGGTTTTTTTGATAGCCCCTGCCTGCTCTGTACTCATTGCTGATTCCTCCAATCGGAAATTTTATCCATAATTTCATTATATCACGTTCACCGAAAAATGTCAAGAGGTAAAAAAATTTCCGCACGAAAATCAATTTTTGAAAAAAGCGGTATTTTCATTGGCACAAAATGTCGAGAAATTGGGTACTCCCGCTTCGTTAGTTTGTGTACGAAATATTAACAAAAACTAAAAAAATAAAAAAATTACCCCAAGGCTCTTGTAAGTTGATTTCAAATGTTGTATAATTAAATTGGAATAATTTGTTTTTGAAACGGAGGAACTTTTATGATGACTGACGGTCAGCAGAAAAGATTCGCAGAATATACTGCCAATAAATCCGGGAACGCCGCTTCAAAGCGGCTGGCGGGGCTGTTTGACGACGGCAGATTTACCGAGATAGGCTCGGGTGT
>JAMOZU010000075.1 GCA_023667745.1 Ruminococcus sp. | reverse complement strand
GAGTAGAGGAAAATTACACCGTTAAAAAGCTGAAACTCAGCGAAAACGGAAGTTCATTTCCTATAGGAGACGGCGAGTACGGGTATACCTTGACGGATATTACCGGGGTATGCAAGCTGAAAGGTTTGGAGTATCTGGAAGTAACGGAAGCGCACTTGGTCGATGCTCAAAGGCAAGAGGAATATATTCGGAAGCAATTGCCCGAATGTGATGTATTTGTGTATAAGGGAAATTTTTAATTTAATTTATACGGAGTTTTTTATTATGAAAAAGAATATTTTAGCGGTGATGGCTGCGGTGATGATGGTGGTTATGGGGAGCTGCGGGAGTGTATCGGGGGACGGTACGGAGACTGCGGGAGATTGGGGCGGGGAGAGTGTTAGTGTTAGTGTGACGGAGAGGGAGACAAGCGGTGGGACGGAGAGTGAAGAGGTGACGAGTGGGGAGACGGAGAGCGTGACAAGCAGTGTTACGGAAAGGGTGACAACGGCGGAGACTTCCGGGGAGACAGAGGAGATGGAAAATGAACATAGATATGAGGGGTTTTTCGTAAGAACTTCGGAAGATGAGAGCAGGACGGTTACGATAGAGAGTGATGTTTTTCCGTATGACTGCGAGGAAATGTATGTTTATATTAGTTGGGAAGATGCACATTACTATGACGTTGAGCAGTATAACTGCATTGACCTTGGAAATCTTGTCAATTATCCGAATTTGAAGAGGCTGCGCTTGGGCGGAAATGTGTATGACTCGAAAAGCGTTACGCTGATAAACTGTGAGGCTGCGGCGGGGCTTGAACATCTTGAAGAGATACAATTGTCCGCTTTATCATGGGAAGGTGACTGGCTTGCGGAGATAGGTTCGCTGAAGGTACTGAAAATAGGGCAATGTTACGATTGTGACAGCATTGGTTTGGAAAAACTGACACAGGTGGAAACGCTCAGATTTTTCAGGTGCGGTATGAACGATTTGAGCTTTGTGAACGGCATGAGTTCATTAACGGAATTGTCGGTAGTGCAGAGCGGCATTAATAATGAGAGCTTTAATGGGGTGGCTGAAAACTGTTCGGTCAAAAGGCTGACACTCAGCGAAAACAAGGATTCATTGACGGATATTACGGGAGTGAGCAGGTTTAAGGGTTTGGAGTATCTGTATATTTCCGAACTGCACTTGGAAGACGAAGAGAAGCAGGTGAAAGAACTGCGGGAGATAATGCCCGAATGTGAGATCACAAATGTGGTCGTAAAAATTATATATTAAAAATTTAAATGGAGGTTTTTAAGTTATGAAAAAGAATGTTTTTGTGGCGGCGGCTGCGGTGATGATGGTGGTTATGGGGAGCTGCGGGAGTGTATCGGGGGACGGTACGGAGACTGCGGGAGATTGGGGCGGGGAGAGTGTTAGTGTTAGTGTGACGGAGAGGGAGACAAGCGGTGGGACGGAGAGTGAAGAGGTGACGAGTGGGGAGACGGAGAGTGTGACAAGTAGTGTTACGGAAGGGATGACGACGGCGGAGACTTCCGGGGAGACAGAGGAGACGGAAAATGAACATAGGTATGAGGGATTTTTCGTAAGGACTTCGGAAGAAGAGAGCAGGACAGTTACGATAGAGAGTGATGTTTTTCCCTATGACTGCGAGAAAATGCTTATTGCTATTGATACGGAAAGACCTTATTACAATGATGTTGAGCCATACGATTGTATTGATTTGGGGAATATTAAGAATTACCCGAATTTAAAAATGCTGGCGATAATAGGAAATCAGTATGCCCCGGACAGCATAAAGCTGATAAACTGCGAGGTTCTTAAAGGTCTTGAAAATCTAACCGGAATGTCGCTGAATGGGGTGGCAATGGAGGGGGATTGGTTAAGCGAGATAAGTTCTCTGAAAACCTTGGGTCTGGGTTATTATTGGAATTGTGACTGGAGTTTTCTGGAAAAACTGACACAGGTGGAGAGACTTACTCTTTACGATGAGGATATATCCGATTTGAGTTTTATCAATAACATGAGTTCGCTTGAAGTATTGTATTTGGAGCATACATTGTTTAATGATTCGAGCTTTGACGGAGTAGAGGAAAATTACACCGTTAAAAAGCTGAAACTCAGCGAAAACGGAAGTTCGTTCCCTATAGGAGACGGCGAGTACGGATATACCTTGACTGATATTACCGGGGTCTGCAAGCTGAAAGGTTTGGAGTATCTGGAAGTCTCGGAGTTGCATTTGGTCGACGTTCAAAAGCAGGAGGAATATATTCGGGAGCAATTGCCTGAATGTGAAACGATAATTATATTTTAAATTTTTAATGGAGGATGATAATATGAATGAAAATGAAAAGAATTTTGATTTTGTGGACAATTATGATGGGACAATCACGAAAAAGGTGAAAAACTCTGACGGTGCTTATGATGAGTACAACTACCAAATTTTGGTAGGCGGAAATATTCCCGAGGGTGAATCAATTATTGACTATCGTTACAGTCAATTTGAGACGAAATTGAAGGAGAAGCTGATTGCTAATAATGTTCCTAGCGACAGCTTTTGCAGTGGAACGTGTGTTGCTATGCTTTTGGGAATAACTTACGGAGACAGCAGCATAAAGCCTGTAAATGTACTGTTTTGGGGAGACGATGACGACGAGAATAACCGAACGGTTAATTGGGACAGCGGACTGATAGGATGGGAGCAGGACGATTATGCAGAAGCTGACAAGCAAGTGTATAACAACAAAGGACAAGGATTAAGTGGAGGGTACGGTGCTATTGACGGCAGTGACATTGAAAATGATGCACAATATTTAAAAAATGTCAAGGCATATTTGTCGGAGGGTTTACCTGTGATAATTCACGTACAGTATTGGGACGAAAAGGATCAACAAACTAAGCAGCACTATGTGCTTGCGGTCGGAGTGGAAGATGGGGTCAGCTTAGACAGTGCTACCTTTGAGCAATTGGTTATTTTTGACCCCGGAACAGACCAACAGCATAAAATCGCAACGATAGGCAACGGTTACAAGAAGTATCAGTTGTATGACAATGATTACAGAATGTTCACGCCCTACCCTATCAATTCGGATAAGGAATTTGTTTATGACGAAAACGGTAAGAAGACACATGACCCTTACTACATATCCCCTTTAAAGGACGAGAATGGGAATGTTGTGCCTGCGGATAAGGGGAGAACGATAAAGGAAATAATCGCTTCGGTCAACAATTCCGATATGCCCGAACATAAAAAGGAAGAGATGATAAAAAAGCTGATAAAAATTTTTGTCGGTGATGATATTGTTTATGAAAGTCTGGAAGTTTCCGAAAACGGCGTTTATGAGCCGAAGACGGGGATTAAATGGGACAGGGTAACGGTGAATGTGCCTATGATAACGGATATGGTGGAGGTGATAAAAAATCTGCCTGTTCACGGAACGTTTGAGATAGGGAACGGCTGGAGAGTTGATTTGTCGGTGGATTTAGAGGACGAGGCGGCAAAGCAGACGGGAATTGAGCTTGACTCGGCAAGATATCTGGGAGCAGACGGAACAGAGGTGATACCGGAGTTTACATTTGTGAAGAACAAATTCACGAAAATGAGCGTGTACGGAAAATTCTACAGGAATGATGAGTTTATGTTTGCGGTAAGGGATTCGACAAATGCAAGCGAGTACAACAAGGAGGAATGGTACACGGCGTATCGTATTTATGTTGACAACGATTCAAGCAAGGGGATAGAGGATATTGCGGTGTGTAAGTCCTTTGATATGCACATTTCCGACCCGGTGTTCAGCGATATTGAGCTGCAAGGAGGCGGCAGGACGAATTTTCCTTATTTGTATTTCAAAGTGAGCTACACGGAGAACTGGACCAATTATAATATGGACGGAAGTATCGGGCGGATATACACGAGCAATGATTCGGTTTCCCTGCCGCTGCATTTCGGCAGTTACAATGTTGTTTACAGCACGCCGTTTACGTCCCTTGGCAGTGAGAGGCTGTACAGAGAAATGCTTAACCTGCACAAAGCATGCTGTAAGCATAAGGGTCTGGAGTACAGTTACAGGGAGACGAATTTGTAATGGTAATGTGAAGAAAGATATTGACCGTAAAGAGCGGTCATGGTAAAGGTTTTTTACCGAAAAGGTATAATACAAATCCCTCATTGAATTATGGGATTCAGCCGCCGCAAAAAATCATACACGCAAATTTTTTGCGGCGGCTTCATCTCCATAATTCTAACGGGGATTAGTATAAAAATAAAAAAGAAAAATAAAAGGAGGATTTTTATTGATGAGAAAAATTGTTGAAAACGGGGAAAGAATTGCGTTCGTTCAGCTGGACGGCGGCGAGTGCGAGGTGGTCTTTTCGGGCAAGTACAAGGTGTTTGCGGTGCAGTCGGAGGAAGATGTGACGGTAGCGTTGGAAAGCGGGAAGACCGCCGAGGACGACGGCGTTATGGTGTGCAAAGGGGGCGGGAGCGTACTGCTCCCCCACATGAAGCAGCGGGACAGGCTGTATATCACCGGCACGGGAAAGGTAAGGGCGGCGGCTCTCAATGATGTTGTAAACCCTTTTAAGAATGCCGGGAAAGGAGGTGATAAAGAGAATATTCTGCCCTATTCGGAGGGGCTGGGTGCGTATTTCGATTTCCGAAAGGGAGTTTCGGGAAACAGCTGGACGGACATTGTGGGAGGAATAAAGATCAGCAACGTCAATGCGGATGCCGGCTGCGTTTCCCTGAACGCCGAGCGGGCGATGAACGAGTTGCAGAATGCTACGCATGCGTTTACGATATATGCGGCAGTGAAGAACGAAAGCGATACAACGGGACAGTGGAAGGACATTATCACCAATCACGAGTTCGGCGGAGTTCAGACTTTTTCCGTGGGATCGGTCAACAATATGCTGTCGGTAAAAAAGCCCAACGGAGACTGTTTTGAATGCAAAAGCGATAAGGAGTATCATATTTTCACCATGACATTTCTTAACGGGCTGGGGAGTTTTTACATGGACTGCGCATATCAGACGAGCAATTTCGGCTACCGCAATTACACGACGATCCCTTATGTGATATGCCCGCAGACGGACATTAAAATGCTGGCGGTTTACGACAAGTCCGCTCACAGCTACACACAGATAATGAAAAATATGCAGCATATCAAGGAGAAGTACGGAATATGACGGGAGGCGGTAGTATAGACAGGGCAAAGGTCATTGCAGGCGGCGTAATTACGGCGGTATCGGGATTTTTGGGCGGTATGGACGGGATAATGTATGCACTGACGGTGTTTATTTCCTTTGACTATGTAACGGGCGTTATGGCGGCGGCGAAGAGGAGAAGACTTTCCTCGGAAGTGGGTTTTTGGGGGATAGTCAAGAAGGTCTGCATAATCGTTTTGGTGGGAGTGGCGCACTTCATTGACACTTACGTTATGCAGTCGGGGGATATTTTCAGGACGGCTGTGGCTCTTTATTACATAGGAAACGAAGGGCTGTCGCTGCTGGAAAATATCGGGAACTTAGGCGTTAAGCTGCCCGGGAAATTAGTCGGTGTTCTTACGCAGATAAGAGATGAAAGCGAAAATGAGGGGGAATGATGAGATGAAAATAGAGGAAAAGTTTCTGACGGTGAACAAGTACAGCAGACCGGGGACAGCTCTTGAAAAGGTAACGAAAATAGCTGTGCATTATGTGGGCAATCCGGGCAGCTCGGCTATAGCCAACCGTAATTATTTCGAGAATCAGAAGAACGGCGGCAGATATGTTTCCTCCCACTTTATCGTGGGACTTGAGGGGGAGGTAATACAGTGCATACCTCTTAACGAATGGAGCTACTGCACCAATCAAGCGAACGGGTACAGCATTTCAATAGAATGCTGTCACCCGGACAGCACGGGAAAATTCAATAAAAAGACCGAACAAAGTCTGGCGGAGCTGTGTGCATATCTGCTTGATAAATTCGGGCTTGGAGCTGATGATATTATCCGGCATTACGATGTGACGGGGAAGCAGTGTCCGCTGTACTGGTCGCCCACAAAGTATCAGAGTGCGGAAACGGCGAATGGGAGGTTTAAGGCGTTTAAAGAAAAGGTTGCAAAGCTGATGAGTTCGGCAGCGGAAGAGACGGCCGCGACAGCCAAGCCTGCGGCGAAATATTATGTGCAGGTGGGGGCGTTTGCCTCGAAAGAAAATGCGGAAACGTATCTCAAGAGCGTCAAGAAGGATTATCCGGGGGCGTTTATTAAGGTAGGGTAAAGGATACCGGAAAAATGTATAAACGGACGGTTTTCCCCAAAAGGGAAAACCGTTTTTTTTTTTTTTTTTTTTTTGAGGTGTTTTCAAGTCTGAATAAAGAACCGTGTAATACTAATCCCCGTCAGAATTATGAAGATGAAGCCGCCGCAAAAATTCATAAAGCTAAATTTTTTGCGGCGGTCTCTTCTCCGTAATTCTACCGGGGATTAATATGCTCTTACCTTATCTCCGAACCCCGATAACCGTCCCGTCATTTTTCTTTGTCGGGGCTGCCTTGCCGAAAATGTCCGCATTCAGCTCTATAACTCTGACATTCGGCAGTCTCTCATCTATTATCTCCGCCGCAAAATTAAGCCAGCTCGTACACTCGTTAAGTATAATGGCGTCGGTGGTGACAACGTTGTCCCGCCTTTTGAGCTCCTTGTCCGCATTGGGGACAAGCTCGCAGGAAACGTCCACTCCCATGGCCGCCCCCGTTTCAAGCAGCAGACTTTTGAGCCGCCCGGAGTTTGACACGGGAACGTCAAGAAAAATATCCGCTCCGGCTGTCGGGACAGCCATGTCCCTGTCCATGGAGACGGTTTTCACCTTTTCAAAAAGCAGCTCCGCCGCCTTATAAGTGCAGTCGAGTATGCGGTAAGTCCCACGCATGGCGGCAAGGTCTCGCACGGTGCCGTCCATACAGCGGTAAAGGGTAGTGCCGGAAAGGGCGCATTCAAGGGTGATGATAATGTTAAAGCCGTCTATCTGCACTCTGCCGTCAGCTGTTGTCCGCTGTTTTGAACGGCGCAGGGCTATTTTTTCGTCAGCCGCCGCCGCCCGCACTATTGCCAGCCTTTGCCGCTCGGAAAGCTGATAGCGGTTTCCCACGAATACCGCCGCACTTTTGGCGGGGTATTCCCTGTTCAAAAGCTCGTGAACGTCCGACAGCGCACGCCTTAACAGGGGCAGTGACTTATCCGAAAAGTCCCGCTCATCTTCGGGAACATAACCCCGCCTGCTCATACTTCAAAATCAATGCAGGCACGTCCACCGTCTTCCCGCAGCTCCCCGATGAACGCCCCGAATTTCTTATGCTCCGAGTGCTGCTGATACTCCGCCAGCCCCGCCATATCCTCAAAAAGGCAGATAAGGGCAATGTCGTAATTTGTCCCGTCCGCTCCCTCGGCGTTGAGAACCACTTCATATTCCTTTAACGACGGCACTTTATCCTGCAGTTTTTCCGCTTCCGCTTTTGCAAGCCTTGCCTTTTCGGCACGGTCGGGGGTATTTTTCAGTTTGAACATTACAATATGCTTTACCATATTATTCATTTTCCTTTCGAGCTGCAAGAGGCAAGAAATATGTGAGCGAGGCTCACATCAGAGGCAAGAGGCAAGAAAAATTGCGTCTTGACATGTCAATTGCCTTGCAGTATAATATAATTAAGGCAACACCGAACACCTTAAATCGGTATTTCCCTAAAGGCGGTGATATTATGTCCGACAATCAGATGATGCAGTTGAACGTTGAGGAATTTTCACGTCTGCAAGGTTATATGCTTTTATGTGAAAAAGACTCGGCGGTTTACAAGGCAATGAAGACCCGTTACCTTGAATTAAAGGTAATTCTCACAAGCTCTTCCGTAAACATAACCGAGCTTGACGTTATCAAAGAATAGTCTCCCAAAAGCTGCAATGCAAAACCCGCTTTGCAGCTTTTACTTATGCCGGGCAGGTGTTTTCCCGCCGTTGGCGGGAAAACACATTAAAAAACTCACTCTCTCACAATATCCTCCGACTTTTCCTCGATATAATGCTCGGTGACCGTGCCGAACCTGTCCGCCAATATCCCGGTGAGCCAGAATATGACAGCTCCCCCGATAAGAGTATATACCATTTCCGGCAGGAAAATTTTGGTGAATACAGCCCCTGTCAGGTCGTAGTCCCATATGCCGTAGAAAAAGAGATAGTGGAGCAGCCCCCGCAGCATTATCACTCCCAGATCCAGCAGCAGGAAATTTACTATATGCCGCCGCAGGAAACAGTGGAATAAAAGGGATATGAACAGGCAGCACCACATAAGCACTATGGCGTTAAACCCCACCAGCACATCTTGGGCGGCGTCCAGCAGAAGCCCGCAGACGCAGCCGTACAGTGCGCTGTTCATAGGCTCTTCCCTTACCGCATAGCACACCCCGCAGCACAGCGGCAGCAGCGGCAGGGGTGTGCCCGTATTGACTGTGGAAATGAATACATAGCATATTGCCGCCAGCAGGAAATACAATCCCTGACGGATAAAGCCGTTTGCCCGCTCTTTTTTCTTTTTAAGTTCTATGTTCAACTGTCATCACCGCTTTCTGTATTATGGGAAAAGGTCATATCCGTCCCGCTCTCGCTGTCGCTTTGGGGAACGGCGGTGACGGTCTCTTCGGGGGCTTGGTATTCCTGCCCGGTCTTTACGGCAGTCACCTCGTCAAGGGTGTAGCCCGTGATAACAAACACGCTCGTCAGAGTGCGGGGGTCTTCCGCCGGGACAAGCACGGCGTATTTCGACAGCCCGCTGCTTTCCATTGCCACGGTCTCCACCACTCCTATAAGCTGCCCCGCAGGATAGTTGGTGCTGCCCGATGTTACCACGATGTCTCCGGGGATAATATCCGCATCCTTGCTTATGTAGCTCATGCGGATACGTCCGTCTTTGGCTGAGTCGTAGCCGCCCTCGGCTATCCCCTCGCACTTGCCACGGACGGTGTACACTCCCACGGCGGTTTTGGGCGAAAAAAGCGTTCTCACCTTGCATGTATTGGGGGACACGTCATAGCACACTCCAACAATGCCGTTTTTGGTCACCACCGGGTCGCCGGGGACAATGCCGCATTCATACCCCTGGTCGACTGTGAATGAAGCGTATGGGTCGTTGGTGGTGCGGGCTATTACCGAGGCGGGGGGAGAGAATGTGTAGTCGCTGTACTCTTCTTTGAGCTCCAGCATTACCCGCAGTTCGGCGTTCTCCTCTTTAAGTCTGTCGTAATCTATCATTTCGTTGTACATTTCGCCTATGCGGTCTTTAAGCTGCTGATTTTCGTTATAATATTTCTCGGCGTTGATAAGCATATCAAGGGAGGTGGAGACCCTTTCGGACACGCCGGAGGACAGTCCTTGGACGGGTGCCAGCAGTCTCTCGAAAAAATTCGCCGAGTCATACCCGCCCGTAGTCACGGAATATATCATCATTCCCAGCAGCACTGCCATTAGCGCCACCAGTATCTTGAATCTTACGCTGTGAAAAAATTCCCGCATAGCTGTGTATCCTCTCAATCGTCGAGGAGGCTGTATTATTCCTCAATCGTCGGAACGGCTGTGTCTTTTCAATCGCCAAAGCGGCTTTTGCTCCTCAATCGCCGGAACGGCTGTTTTTAATGAAGTTGGTTTTTTTGTAAATGCTTTACCTCATTGGCTTGCCGCAAGTTACTATGTGGGGGGGAACCCCTAAGGGAAGGGGCGGG
>JAMOZU010000074.1 GCA_023667745.1 Ruminococcus sp. | reverse complement strand
ATACTGCCTTGCGTCAAACAAGCGCACCGCAAAACAAGCGAAATACGCCGCCGCCGTGGCTATTGCCGCTCCGTACATGCTGTATCGGGGAATAAGCACAATATTTAATATTATGTTCACAATTGCGGCGATCAACGCCGTAACAAGCGAGTTGACAGACCGCTTTTTTGTGGTGTACACCGACGACAAAAACTGACATAAGCACTGGAAAAGCATCGCCGCCACCAATATGGGAACTACCGGATAGACCGTGAAATAATCCTGTCCGTTTTCCCCATTGCCCGTCAGCACCGATGTCAGCGGCTTTATAAGCATTATCAGCCCCGCTGCGGCAATGAACATCAGCGAGGTATACGCCCCGAAAACATTTTCGTAAAATTTCCCCAAAGTGCGGCTGTTCCGCTCCTCAATGGAGGACATCTGCCACGCCTGGTAAAATATGGTCGTCACAAGCATCAAAAGGGTCGGCAGTTTGTAGCCCGATGAGTAGATGCCGCTTTCCCCTTCGCCTATCATGTAGGTCATAAACCACCTGTCCGATGAGGAGGTCACCCACCAGAGCATATACGTAGGGATAAGTGGAGCTGCAAAGTGCAACATCTCCCTTGCGATATTGCCGTCGAAATATTTCATATGCAAACATTTCCCCAACTGCGCAACGACCGTAAGAAACGCCAACGACAGTGCGTCGGATATGATAAATCCCATAACATAGCCTTTAACGCCCATTTTCAGTACTGCCACCATAATAATGTTTACGATAAGCTGAACGAACGTTGCCAGAACGCTGTCCAGTAAATACAGCTTTATAGCCCCTTGGGAGCGCACAAACTGTGACGCTATCTGCCTGAAACAGCTGAAATAGCAGTAGACATACAGCATAAAGCTGTACCCCGCAAACACGCTTATATTCGCCGTCAGCGGCGTAAACAGCGCAAAGACGCTCATTCCCCCAAGGACGAACAGGCATGCGCATGTGTATATCTTCCGCTTGTCGTATTCCTTTGCCATGCCGAAGCGGATAACAGCGTCCGCCATGGAGAATGTCACCATAGGCACAAGCATATTCACCGTACTGTAGATAAGCTCGGCAGTGTTAAATTCCTCTTTGGGGATATACCGCAGATACAGCCCCGTAAGCAGGAAACCCACCAGTTTCGACAGCAGCTGACCCACGCCGAATATCATGGTATTTCCCATCAGCTTTTGATATTTGTTCATCTTGCTATCTCCCGATGCAATTTTAAGTTGCACAGTTTGTCTTATTCTCTTTTTTCTATGTTGAGTGGGGAAAACACTTTAAATCAGCACTTCCCCAAGGAAACGGTTTTTCGGACTGTCTCCGAAAATTCCGCAAAAAATTGCATAGTTATATATTATAATTATACCACACTTTCCTTGAAAATGGAAGTGGTTTTATTAAAATTTAACTTTTTGTTAATATATTTTGTCGAATGTCCTAAAAACGCCGCCGAAAAATAGGCAGATTGACTATAAAACTGCAATTAAAATTGCCTTACGCTAAATCAAACCCTCCACGAATCCCCAGTACCCCTCGGCTTTGTCTCTGAACTCATGATCGGAGCAAAGGTAAATTTCCTGCCTTTTGCCGCAGTCCTTGTTTTCGAGATACTCAAAGAAACCGTCCTTGTCGTTTACTTTCAGGCACTCTTCCCTATACCGTCCGTAACACAGCATATCTCCGAAATCATCGTTGCCGTAGGGGGAATATTCGGAAAACTGACAGGTAAAGCAGGAGAGAATGGGGTACTCCTCCTTCATTTTCACGGACAGCTCGGTGAGAATGTTCTCAAAGAACAGGCTTTTATTTTCGCAGATGAACCTCTTACCGTTCACATCAATTGAACAGCCGTCAAAAACAACGCTGTCAAACGGGACTTTCTCATTATCGCACTTGCCTCGGACGATATGCCCCTGTGGAGCGGGAGATGTCATATAAAAAGCGTAATGCAATACGCCCTCTATCCTCCCGCCCGCCGCCTTATACAAATCCCTCATTGAATTATGGGATTTGTATTATCTGTCCTCCTCTTCCACTATCCTCTCTTCCGGTTTCAGTTCCGTCTTCCCCTTTTTACGTGCCTTTTTCTCTGCCGCCTGTTCTTCCGCTTCCTTTTCCAGTCTGTCCGCCTCCGCAAGCAATGCCTTTGACTCTTTGCTGTCCCGGTAGAGGGAAACGCCCTTTTTCTTTGCGTGAACAAGTCCCGCCGTCAGCACCGCCGCCGCCGCCAGTGCGCTGAGCAACGCCAGCATTTGGGAAGCCCTGAATGAACCTATATAAAGGCTGTCAGTCCGCATTCCCTCGATAAAGAACCGCCCCAGACCGTACCACAGGACATACATGCAGAACAGCTGACCGTCAAATTTTCTTTTGTCCGCACTTGCCGTAAAATGCAGCACCCAGAACCCGGCAAAACACCACAGCGACTCATACAGAAAGCAGGGGTGGACGGGCAGATAGGGATTTACTTCCATTCCTTGCACCGCCAGCGATGCCTTGTGGGACAGCAGATAATTCTGTATCACTCCCCCGGACATTCCCCAGGGGAGTGTTGTGTTCCCGCCGAAGCATTCCTGATTGAAGAAATTCCCCCACCGTCCGAAGCACTGACCTATGAAAAATCCCATAGCCGCCAGGTCGAAGCAGGGGCGGACTTTCAGTCCCCGCAGTTTTGCGGTTATCCCTCCTGCCAGCAGACCCCCTATAATGCCGCCGTAAATGGCAAGCCCGCCGTCCCGTATGGCGAGAATATCCATAATATTGTGAAAGTTGTCCGGGTGCAGTGCAACATAATATCCCCTTGCGCCTATTATAGCACCCACAACTCCCGCCATTGTTGCGTCTATGAGCCTGTCCGTTTCCACGCCGAACTTTCTCGCACGTTTAAAACAATAGCTCAACGCAACAAGCAGACCGATACCTATCATCAGCCCGTACCATTTTATTGAAAATCCAAATATGCTGAAGGCTTCCTTGCCTATCTCAAATTCCAGTCCCAGTCCCGGAAACACGATGGTTTCCGGAGAAAGACGTGACAGTTCTTCCATTTGATTTGATCCTTTCGGTGTAATGCTTTGGTTTGTGGGCGGTTGTGACCGATGACCACGGCTCGGCGTCCGCCTCGCTTGAAGTGCGCCCTGACGGGCGGCGGCGTGCTGTGTGCGACATTCATCGCACACGCTACGCCGCACCGCCGCCCGACCGTAAGTTGCCTAAAATTTGTAACATTTCTTGTGTTGCTTTCATCTTTCAAAACCCTTTTTTCGGCGGTCGGGCGGCGGTTTTGTTACTTGCTCTTGAAGTGCGGTTGTTTGCAACGTACTGTCAATGACAGCGGCTTACGCCGTTGGGGCTCTGCGTGTTTTGAAAAAACACATAACCTCGCTGAGGCTCCGCCCCAGACCCTGCAAGGGCTCCGCATGTTTTGAAAAAACATATGACCTCGCAAGGACTCCGCCCCTTGACCCGCCCATGGCGTTACTGCTCTTGTAAGGCTTTAATTATCGTGCTTGGTTTACTTTTTTACTCCCCCTGCTTCCCTTTCACCACATAAAGCGAATAATTGCTTGTATCAAACTTCTCCCTCAAAAACTCTTCCGCTTCCTCAAGGGTAACCGCTGCCGCCGTTTCAAGCTCGCCGAATGCGTCCCCCGTGCGCCGCAGCCCCGTTTCTATCAGCACCGAGGCTATATTCTGCGGCGAGTAAAAGCTCCGCACTATCGAGCCGTAATAGGCTTTTTTCGTTATCTCGAAAAGCCCCCTGTCAAAGCCCGTCTTTTTCAGCCGCTCTATCTCTTCGTTTAACAGCTCCGTCACACGCTTAGGGTCTCTTGATTCTCCGCTGAATATGGGGACGAAAAATCCCTGCCCTATAAAGCATTCGGAAGAAAAGGCGGAGTTTATCAGCCCTTCGTCGTAAAGCCGCTTATAAAAATCGGTGATGTCGTCCGCTATAAGCGAGATGACAATATTGCACAATGCACTGCACTTCACCGACTCCTCCGGCTTCGGCGGCTCTGTTTTATAGCCTATGCTGAACAGCGGCGCTGCCACTTCCATGATCTCTTCCTTATACTTTGTTACGACCTCTTTCGGCTCATCGGGGACAATGCTCACAAGCCCTTTGTCCTCCGAGGGTTTGAGCATTTCATCGCACAGTGTGAGTATCTCCTCTTCATCCACGTCCCCCGCAATGGCAAGGGTCATATTATGGAGATTATAGAAAGTGTTGTAACAGCGGTAAAGCAGATCGGCGTTTATCAGCTTTATGGACTCCTGCGTTCCCGCAATATCTATCTTCACGGGATTTTTATGATATATCCCTTCCAGCAGTCCGAAGAACACCCGCCAGTTGGGGTTATCATCGTACATTCTTATCTCCTGCCCGATTATTCCCTGTTCTTTGCGGACGGTCTCTTCCGTAAAATAGGGCTTCTGCACAAAGTCCAGCAGTATTTTCAGGGACGGTATGAAATTATCCGTGCAGGAAAAAAGGTAACATGTCTTGTCAAAGGTGGTATAGGCGTTCCCGGACGCTCCCGTTTGGGCGTACAGGTCGAAAACGTCCGTGTCCTCGTTCTCGAAAAGTTTATGCTCCAGATAGTGGGCAATGCCGTTGGGGACGGTGAGAAAATCCGGGTCGTCGTCGGTTTTGAAAGTGGTGTTCACCGAGCCGTAGCGAGTGCCGAAAATTGCATGCTTCGTGCTTTGACCGGGCGTTTTCCAGATAAGTATCTCCAACCCGCTGTCATGGGCTATCCTTGTATATTTTTCCCCCGTGCGGGGATTTGAAATTATTTCCTTGTTCATTTTAACCTCCAATTATTTTTTTAGGTCTTTACCCCGCCAAAATGGGCATACATGCCTTGGGTAAAGACCGCCTGCCGCAGTGTGTTAAAAGCCGCCGTAATTCTTGCTTCTTAATTTCTTGCCTCTAATACGTACACCGTATCAAGCCTTATGCTCTCCGCCATTTCTGTAATATCCTCTTTCGTGACCGCCTCCACAGCCCCGATAAAATCTTCCGGGGTCATATCGCCGTCTTTGGGGAACTGCATGTAATACCATTCGGAGACCGACGAGGGATTTTCGTTTACTCCCTTTACGCTGCCGATAAGGTACAGCTTGCTCTGTTCAAGAAGTTCATCGCCGAACTCGCCCTTTTTCGCCGCCTCCAGCTGACGGAGTATCTCTTCACGGGCGGGGGATATGTTCTCCGACTCAACGCCGCTGTCTACCAGAATGACCTTTTTGTTCTCGTTGATGACAGCCGAGCAGTAATAACAAAGGCTTAACTTCTCCCGCACATTTTTGAAAAGCATAGAGAACGGCGACGACCCGTACAGCACGTTGAACAGCGTAGTAACAGCCCTGTACTTGCTGTCGGCTATATTGCCCGACCCGTAGCCGAACTTGAAGCCCATGACCATCTTGCATTGAGCAACGTCCAGTTTTTCCGTAACCTCCTCCGTCTTATCTTTCACCGGCGACGGAATGACCTCCGGCAGGAAAATATTGTCCCTTTCCAAAACGGAGAATCTTTCCGTTATAAGCTCAACGCACTCGCCCGACAGCTCGTTGCCCACAAAGGATATCTCGACACGGGCGTTTTTGAGCATATCTTTATACGCCCCATACGCCGCCCCGGAAGTGAGTGCCTCTGCGTCTGACCTTTCTCCTCTTACGTCAATGCCTGCGCCCTCGCCTCTGAAAATAATATGTCCCGCCTGTTTGAGGGCATAGAAACGCTTTTCGTTTATGTCTGCGTCTATAAGGTCGATAAGCTCCTGCTTTTTTAGCTCAAAATCCTTTTCGGGGAACGTTCTCCCGCCGGGCGTCTCCTCGGTCACAGGGTCGGTAATGCAGTCGAGGAGCAAACGCAAAGTCTCGTAAGAGATTTTCTCGCCGTTCAAAGCGTATCTGTCCCCGATGCATGTGGCGGAGAAACTTACGCACGCCGAATCGCTGTACCTGTTTATCCACCCCCGCACGTCTGCGCCGTACAGCTCGCCCTCGTATTTGCTGAACTCCGGAATAGTGGGCAGCCTGCGGCAGGTGCTTTCCAGAACAAAAGGCAGCACCGCAAATTCCGCCGCCCGCTCTTTTACAAGAGGCAGGACGAAACGGATAATGAAAGTGTTGGTCTTAAAATTTTCCGATGTAAGGGACGTAAGGTAAACGCCCTTTTTCTCGTCCCCCACAGCAAATCTTTTTCTTGAAATTTCCACAAAATCAACTCCGTATTTTTAGTAATTCTGTACAATAAACTTGCAAAAACAAACAACTATTTATATTATAGCACATTAAACTAAATTTTTCCATAGGTTTATGAAAATTTTTCGGAATTTTCATTTTTCGGCGTATGACCGTATTTCCAAAAATAAAAAAAGCGTATTCCCCGCCCCCAACGACCGGAAACACGCTTTAATGATCCCCAAACACATTCCCGGTTTTACGCCATTCCCCGAATAGCTATCCGCCAACTGCCAACTATTAACTATTAACTACATGAATCCTCTCACCTCGCACCTGTCTATCCTATGCTCGATACTCATCTCCCCGAAGCCCATAAGCGCATAAAATGGACGCACTTCCTCGGTGGGGACAGTCTTCCCGCCGATATAGGAACGGTCGCTTATCCATGTGCAGTCCGCATAATACCACCGCCCGTCAATGGCAACAGCGTTCCAGTTGTGGTTGGTGGGAATGTCCCACAGCCCGCCCCTTGTGTACCCCTCGGAGACCGCCGCCCCTTTCAGGCAAAGGCAGTATATACCTTGTGCATCGCACAGCGCAGCATATAAATTGGCAAACCCGCCGCAGGTGGTGCGGAAATCATTCTCAAAAATGCTCTCCAGGCATATGACCTCCCTTGCCGAGCCGTTGTCCGCCGTGTCAAAATCATACGCCACATTCTCCCCCACCCACATGGCAAGGGCATAAGCCTTGTCGTAATCGCTCTCCAGCCCACGGCATATCTCATCGGAAAGCCGGGCGACCCGCCTCATCACAGCTTCCCCGTCCCCACCGTCCGCCGTCACATACCATTCGCTCTCTTCCGCCGTCAGCACCGTCGGGTGGAGGGTCATATATTCGTTCCTCTCGAAAACCTCCGCCACAGGTGCAAAATCGCCGAAATAAGTGGTGTACATCTCCCGCTGTTCATATTCCACCGTCTCCGGTATACACGTTTCGCCGCTGCTGACCTTGCTTCCAAAATCACACCCATAACAGTCATCATTAGCCCCGCCCGATTCGGTTGAATCGGACTTTGTTTCATTTGACTTCGTTTCACCCGCCCCCGCCGCGGTTGCCCCCATTACACTTATTTCCGTTTCACTTAACCCCATTTCCCCCGCTTCCGCCGTACCCTCGCCCATGCCGTCCCCCTTCCGAGCCGATTCCCCCGCCCACATCAAAGCCGCCGCCCCAATCAGCAGCGCAATTACAGCAATAACAAGATTTTTCATATGTTAAACCGAGAAAGCAACACATCGGATTTGCATAATGCTAACACATTCAATGCTCCCGACCGCCCGTACAGCGGGCTGTACTTCTTTATCAAGCCGCACCGCTTTCTTTCTCTTTTCACCGACTTTCTTTAAAAACATTCCCCGCTCCGCAAAACAACTCCCGCCCCCGTATACCGTCCTATTCCACTATGCAATTATACTTTTTCAAAACATCACCGTTTACCACCTTGCACCCCCAAAAGGCATACCCGCCGACAAACTCCGTATTATCGGGGATTTTCACATTCGTCAGCTCCTTGCACCCGTAAAAGGCATATTCCTCTATACGCCCGACGCTCACCGGGACGGCAATACTCTTTAGCTTAACGCAATATTCAAACATATTCGGCTCAATACAGTCAATGCCGCACGGCAGCTTTATCTCTTCAAGCTCCCCGCACCTTGCAAACGCCCCTTTTCCCAAGGAAACAACGCTGTCGGGAACGGTTATATTTTTCAGCTTTTCGCAGCGATCGAAAGCATACCCGCCTATCCGCTCAATTCCCTTTTCCAAAATAAGTCCGGCAAGTCCTGTGCATAACGCAAATGCAGCATATCCTATACATTTAACGTTTCCGGGAATAACCAATCTTTCAAGTGCGGAGCAATTTTCAAAGGCTTTTTTTCAGATAGGTACAACGCTGTCGGGAATATTTATCTCTTTGAGATTTTCGCAGTCGAAAAAAGCATATTCGTCAATTGCAGCGACCCCCTCCGGTATCGCCGCTTCTTCCCCCTCCACGAAATACTCCTCAAAAACGCCGTTTATTATCCGAAACTCCGACTCCATATTATCACCCTTTCCCGTCATTCCCGCCGCCGAAAAATTATCCTACGAAAATTATACCCCAACTTCCCGGATTTGTCAAGCGTTCTCAAATTGTCAAAAATTGACCCCATACCCCGAAAACGGCTATACAAACGGCACAGCGGCATTTTCCCCGCCCTTTTGAAACCCCAATAAGTAAAAGTTTCATTAAAATTTCCCATAACATTTGACAAATGGGATATTTTAGGTTATAATTAAAATAGGCTTTGTAAATTGTTCTGCCGGGCGGCGTTCCCCGCCGTCGGAAAACACAGATCAAACCGTTGATTCCTTAAATTAAGAAAGGCTTGAAAAATGCGAGTAATAACAGGCATTGCCAAGGGCAGACGCTTAAAGACCCTCGAAGGGCTTGATGTCCGCCCCACAACGGATATGGTAAAAGAGGCGATATTCTCGGTGATACGCTTTGATTTGGAAGGGGCGAATATCCTCGACCTGTTCTGCGGGTCGGGGCAGTTAGGTGTAGAGGCTCTTTCGGGCGGAGCGAAAAGCTGCCGCTTTGTGGACTCTTCCCGCAGTTCTCTTGATTGCGCAAGAGAAAACGCCGCCCACTGCGGTCTGGATAAACTTTCCTCTTTCACCCTCTCGGACAGCGTTGACTTTATCCGCAACGCAAGAATAAATTTCGATATACTTTTTCTTGACCCTCCCTATAACAAAGGGCTTATCGAAAAGGTAATGCCCTTTGCGGCGGACAAAATTTCCTTCAAAGGCATAGCCGTCTGCGAACACGAGCGGGGACTGGAACTTCCCGAGGAATACGGCAAAATGAAAAGATCCAAGACCTACCGCTACGGCAAAACGGAAGTGACTGTCTACCGAGTGCCGATAGATGAAGAGGGGGAGGTTATCATATAGGGAATTGCCTGTTTAAGGCTTTTTCCCTGCCGTGCGTAAAAAATCAACATACACAGCGCAGTGCAAATTAGTTCATATAAAGGAGCAAACAAAAATGCGAACAGCAGTATGTCCGGGGAGCTTCGACCCCATTACATTCGGTCATCTGGACATTATCCGCAGAGCCTGCGCCCTGTTTGACAGGGTGATAGTGGTGGTGGCGGTGAACGAGCAGAAAAAGCCCATGTTCACCCCCGACGAGCGAGCCGACCTTATACGGCGGGTCACCGAGGGGATAGCGAACGTGGAAGTCGGCATTTGCCGGGGGCTTATCGCCGACTATGCGCAGGAGGCGGGGGCAGTGGCTATAGTAAAAGGACTTCGGGCAGTCACCGACTTTGAGTATGAATTTCAGATGTCACTGGTGAACCGCAGTATCTATGACGGCGCAGAAACGGTTTTCCTTACCGCCAGTTCGGAAAATATGTATTTAAGCTCCAGCGTAGCCAAGCAGGTCGCCTATTACGGCGGCGACATCAGCGGCTTTATCCCCGCCTGCATTTTAGAAGATGTCAGACAGAGGCTGGAGGTTAGATCAGTTAATAGTTAATAGTTATTTAACATATCGGTGAAATGCGTGTAACTCAATAAGTTACCTTTGCAAAGTAACTCCTTTAATCAAGCACGCTTTACGACAGAGAAGAGTTACATTTACTAACCCATTCAGGACTTTTCACTTCGGCAAGCGTTGCAAAGTAAGTCCCTTTCAAAAACAATTACTTTAGGTCACTGCGAACC